>DASPSM010000837.1:0-3796 GCA_035623955.1 Planctomycetaceae bacterium | reverse complement strand
GGCAAAGACGATTATCCGGTCGTTCACGTCTCGTGGGATGACGCCGTGGCTTACGCGAAGTGGGCGGGCAAGCGGCTGCCGACCGAGGCCGAATGGGAGTTCGCCGCCCGCGGCGGACTCGACAACAAGCCTTATGTCTGGGGCGACGATCCGCCGACTGACACGAACATCCACGCCAACATCTGGCAAGGCGAGTTCCCCTACAAGAACACCGGCGCAGACGGCTTCGTGGGAACGAGTCCCGTGCGAGCCTTTGCCCCCAACGGCTACGGCCTGTACGACATGTCGGGCAACGTCTGGCAATGGTGCAGCAACTGGTACCAGATCGACCTGCACCGCCAGTTGGCAGCGAAGGGCGTCGTCGTCAATCCGCAGGGACCGGACAAGAGTTTCGATCCGCGGCAGCCTTACAGTCCGCTGCGCGTGCAGAAGGGAGGTTCCTTCCTCTGCAACGACTCCTATTGCTCGCGCTACCGCCCCAGCGCTCGCCACGGCTGCACTCCCGACACAGGCATGTCGCACATCGGATTTCGCTGCGTGAAGAGCGCTGACTCCACTCGTTAAGGCGGCCGTCCATCGACGGACTGCCATCGACGAACAACCCTCGATGAACAACACGATGCGGCTTCGATCCTCACGATCATTGACCCTCCTTGTGGCGATCCTCTGGCTGGTGTGTCCAGCCGGACAAGCTCGCGGGCAGGGCAAATCGGATCCCTTGCCAGGCTGGAACGACACAGCGGCAAAAAGCGCGATCCTGACGTTCGTGCGCGAGACAACCGAGCAGGGGGGACCGAAGTTTGTGCCCCCCGAGGAGCGAATTGCGACTTTCGACCAGGACGGCACGCTGTGGGTCGAGCATCCGATGTACACGCAGGTGATCTACTGCCTCGAGCGCGTGCCCTTCGTCGTCCGACACCGGCCCCATTTGAGGGACGTCGCGCCGTTCAAGACCGTGCTTTCGGGCAATCGCGAAGCCGTCGAGCGGCTGGCCACAAAAGACCTCGAAGCAATTCTCTCGGCGACCCTGACCGGCATGACGGTCGAGGAATACAAAGCCGACGTGACGAAATGGCTGGCGACCGCGAAGCACCATCGCTTTCACCGACCGTACACCGACCTCGTTTACGAGCCGATGTTGGAGGTGTTGCGTTATCTGCGGGCCAACGGATTCAAGACCTACATCGTGACGGGGGGCGGGCAGGATTTCGTGCGGGCTTACGCCGAGACGGTCTACGGCATTCCCCCCGAGCAAGTCGTCGGATCGGTGGGGGGCACGAAGTTCGCCTACGGGAAGAACGGAGAACCGGAACTCTATAAGGAGCCGAAGCTCCTTCTGAATGACAACAATGCCGGCAAGCCCGAGGGAATCCACCTGATGATCGGCCGCCGGCCCCGCGCTGCCTTCGGCAATTCGTCGGGCGATCGCGAGATGCTGGAATACACGGGCGCCGGAAGCGGCGCGCGGCTCATGATGCTCGTGCTGCACGACGACGCGGCTCGCGAGTACGCGTACGGCCCGGCCGAAGGATTGCCGCATACCCGGGTCGGCACTTTTCCTCAGACGCTCTACGACGAGGCCAAGAAACGGGGTTGGCTCGTGATCAGCATGAAGAACGATTGGAAGCGGGTGTTCGCGTTCGACAAGTGACGCGGGCTCAAAGCAACACAACGAGAAGAAGTGCAGACGATCGCCGCTCAAACGCCGCGAAGCTGCTTGACTTTCGCCCACGGCAGGCGCAGACTGCCAAGCGCTCGCCGAAGACTGGCGAGCTGTCGCAGCAGGGACCGCATTTCTTTTCCCTGATCCACCACGCGGGATGTTGTCCGGTCCATCTTTGAGCCCCGACCGATATTAGGTCGCGCGGGCGGGCTCGTTCTCTGGCTCATCTGGCAAAAACTGCTTTCGTTCGGGGGCAGTGACTTCTCGAAATCGAATCGTCGGATCGACGGGTGATCGTCGCGTGATCCGACTCGTTAACGGGCTTGTGCGCGCGAACCCGTCCGGCTTATCGCCGGCAGCCGATTCAGTCGTTCCAACGTGCGACGTAAGGAGAATCACCAAGACGCCGCAGGACGGAGGGCGGCATTCGGATGGGACCGTATCCCGCCCGGAAGGCTTCAACGTTTCTTCAACCCCGAGAGACTGCAACGATGAACACCAGAGTCCAGACGATCGCCGTGCTTGCGATCGGAAGTTTGCTCGGCTACGCGGTGGCGTCGAGCGGATTTGATCTCTTCCGCAACGCCGACGCGGGGCCTTCCAAGCCGAAAGCGAATGTTGCGGCAACGGATACGGCGCTGCGTCCCGTTGCGGGAACCGATCTCCAGCGCGTCGGCCGCCCTGTCGATCAGAAAGCAAAACAAATCGCGAAAGCGCACCGCAGCACGTGCTGCTCTTCGGGTTCGCCGAAGGGCCAGCTCCTGGCGATGGCCAATGCGAACCTCCCCAATGCTCAGGCCGAAGGCAAAAAGCCGAACATCCTGTTCATCATGGGGGACGACGTCGGCTGGTTTAACATCGGCGCGTACCACCGCGGCATGATGTCAGGGAAGACCCCGAACCTCGACAAATTGGCCGCGCAAGGCATGCTCTTCACCGACTACTACGCCGAAGCGAGCTGCACGGCGGGACGCGCGAATTTCATCACAGGCGAGATTCCGCTTCGCACTGGGATGACGACCGTCGGCCAGGCGGGCGCGGATATCGGCATTCCGGATCAGGCGTGCACGCTGGCGACTGCGCTCAAAGGACAAGGTTACACCACCGGACAGTACGGCAAGAACCACCTCGGCGACCTCAACAAGTATCTCCCGACCCTTCACGGCTTCGACGAGTTCTTTGGCTATCTGTATCACCTCGACGCGATGTCCGACCCGTACTGGTACTCGTTCCCGCTCGACGAGAAGTACTACAACGAGCACGGCCCGCGCAGCCTCGTGCACTGCTGGGCAACCGACACCGACGACTCGACCGAAATGCCCCGGTGGGGAAAGGTTGGCAAGCAAAAGATCGTCGACGAAGGCTCGCTCCCGCCGTACGCCGACATGTCACACGTCGCCAACATGCACGACGTGCCGTTCCTGAAGCACAAGTACGACATGACGACTTTCGACGAGGAACTCGTCAAAGAGTCGTGCGCCTTCATGGACCGGGCGAAGCAGGCGGGCAAACCGTTCTTCGTCTGGCACAACACCACGCGCATGCACGTCTTTACATTTCTGTCTCCCAAGTATTCGGCGATGCAAAACAACGACACTAACTACGGTTTGGAAGAAGCCGGCGTTGCTCAGATGGATGACTGCATTGGCGCTCTCCTCAAGCACCTCGAAGACATGGGCGAGGCCGACAATAAGATTGTCGTCTTCAGCACCGACAACGGGGCCGAGACGTTCACCTGGCCCGATGGCGGCAATACACCGTTCAAAGGTCAAAAGGGGACATCGTACGAAGGTGGCTTCCGGGTGCCTTGCATCGCGCGCTGGCCCGGACACATCAAGCCCGGCACGGTTCAAAACGGACTGTTTTCGGGTCTCGATTGGTTCCCGACCCTGTGTGCCGCTGCTGGGAATCCGAACATCACCGATCAGCTTCTAAACGGAGTGGACCTCGGCGGCCGGACCTACAAAAACCATCTTGACGGTTACAACCAGGTAGGCCTCCTCGAGGGCAAGGAACCGTCGAAGCGGCATGAGCTGTTTTACTTTGCCGGACCGAAACTCGGAGCGGTGCGCCTCGACGAAATGAAATTCCAGTTCTTCGTGCAGCCGACCGGCTGGCCCGGACCGAAGGTCA
>DASPSM010000780.1:0-4104 GCA_035623955.1 Planctomycetaceae bacterium | reverse complement strand
AAGATCATTCAGGACCCGGAGCTTCGCGTATCGGATGGCGAGAAGGCGACGCTGACGGTCGGCGAGCGCGTGCCCGTCGCGACGGGCAGCTTTCAAGCGGGCGTGGGCGTGGGGGCGGTCGGCGGCGCAGGCGTGGTCAATCCTCTTGTGAACACGCAGTTTCAATATCTCGATGTCGGCGTCAAGGTTGAAGTGACACCACGCGTCCATCCTGACGGCGACGTCAGCATGAAATTGAGCGTCGAGGTGTCTGCGCTCAATGGCAGCAGCAACATCGGCGGGATCAATCAGCCGATTATCAGCTCTCGCAAAATCGAGCACGACATCCGGCTGAAGGACGGCGAGGCCAACGTCCTGGGAGGATTGATCGAGCGAACCGAGACGAAAAATCTCAACGGGATTCCGGGATTGGCTGAAGTTCCCGGCCTCAAATATCTGTTCTCGGATAACAGCAACGAGGTGCAGGAAGACGAAGTCCTCATCGTGCTGACGCCGCATATCATCCGGATGCCTTCCATCACCGCCGAGAACCTGCGGACACTTGATGCCGGCACCGACACCAATGCGCGCGTTTATCACGAGGAGGGGCAGAGCTCGGCGGCACCTCAGCCTGCTCCGGCCGCGCCGGTTGCGCCGGCAACTCCGGGAATCCCGCAAACGAACGCACAGCCGGGTCAAGCTCCCGCCGCTGCGCAGCTTCGTTTTGACCCATCGACCTCTTCGCTAAAGTCGGGCGACTCGGCCACGCTCGGGCTGGCCGTCGCCAACGTGAATGATCTCTTCTCGATCCCATTGCTAATCAAGTACAACCCCGCTGTCATCTCGGTGGAGGACGTGCGCGACGGTGGCTTCCTCGACGGCGGCGCCAGCGCCAATCAGCCGATCGCCATCGTGCACAATATCAACGCGCAGCGCGGCGAAGTGATTGTCTCTGCGACGCGCCGCCCGAACACGCCGGGGGTGACCGGTTCGGGCACGCTTCTTGGCATCGTCGTTCGCGGGATTGGTCCGGGGAACTCCGCGCTTCAGGTTCTTCAGGTAAACGCACGAGACTCGCAGCAGCGAACGATTCCGTTGGTATCGGGCGAGGCGACGATCCAGGTGCAGTGAGGGCGCGATGACCTGCGTTCGCCAAGATTCAATCAGCAAAGGCCGGCTGGAATTTCCGCGATGTCGCCGCGAGCCGATGCAGACCGCCCGCCTCCGGGCGGAAGCGGGCATGACGCTGCTTGAGCTCATCGTCGCCTGTTCCATACTTGTGATCCTCGCTGGCGTGGCCATGCCGATGGCGCGAGTCACGATCATTCGCCACAAAGAAGATTTGCTCCACTACGATCTGCGCCAAATGCGCGACGCAATCGACCGCTATAAGGACGACGCGGACAAAAACCTGATTCAGGTCCAGGCCGGCACGGAAGGCTATCCGCCCGATCTGGATACTCTCGTCATGGGCGTGCAACTAACCGGCGCGCAAGATAAACACGTTCACTATCTGCGCGCCATTCCAACCGACCCCATGACCGGCAACAAGGATTGGCTGCTGCGGTCGGTCCAAGACGATCCCGATACGACGAGTTGGGGCGGCCAGGACGTCTTTGACGTGCACAGCCAGTCCACCGGGACGGCGCTCGATGGAACGAAATATGCCGATTGGTAGGCCGCGATTCAGCAGATTCGGTAAATCGATGCCGAAGGATGACAACGTGGATCTCGGAGCGGCACACGCGGACGAGCGCGGTTTCACCTTGCTCGAGTTGATGATTGTCGCCGCGATCTTGCTGGTCCTAGCTGCGATCGCCGCGGGACGGTTTACTCTTGCGGAGGTTCGAGCGCGCGAGGCAGCTCTCTCGCAGGATCTGGCTGAAATGAATAAGGCCATCCAGAATTACACCACAGACAAAGAGGCTGCCCCAACATCACTCGATGACTTGGTGCCGCAATACCTCGGCAAGATTCCGGCCGATCCGATCAACGGAAAAAATGATTGGGTCACGGAATATTGCGACGATTTGCTCAGCGCCGATCAGACCTCGACGGGCATCTGCAGCGTCCATTCCGGTTCCAATGACATCTCGCCGTTTACAAACACGCCGTACAGCTCTTGGACCACGCCCTGAATTAGTTCGTTCGATTCGGAAATCGGGCGGATTCGTTTGACCGCCCTGTGGCCATTCGCTATCATGGACTCGCGGGGTGGAGCAGCCTGGTAGCTCGTCGGGCTCATAACCCGGAGGTCGTCGGTTCAAATCCGACCCCCGCAACCACTTTCCTGCAATTCTTCTCCCTTCGAAATTTCTGAACTCGCCAAGCCGTCATTTTTCGGTTCCAAGCTCGAGGTGCCCGGGTGCCGTTGGTGGTCCGGCCAAGCCCGGCTCTGACAGGCAGGGAGACTTTCAACGTCAAACTTGCTATTTCCAAAACGTGCACACGAAAGGGCCGCTGACTAACCGAGGGATCGCGAATTTTTGCGGCACGAACAAAAAAGCCCCGGCCCTCCCGAATTCGGGACGGCCGGAGCTTGGCTGTCTTGCGCCCGAGTTGTTCCAGCGCCTAGAACTGGAAATGCAAGCCGAATTGAATCAAGCGCGGCGAGACCGAGGTCGACTGAATCTGGCCGAAGGTCGAAAACGGCGACACAGCCGCAACCCCCGTTGAAGCCGGATTGCTAAACTGGGGGTGATTCCAGAGGTTGTAAAACTCCGTCCGGAATTGCAGCGTCCCCCACTCCTTTATCTTGGTGTTTTTCTGGATCGAGAAGTCCCAATTGAACTGGCCGGGGCCTGTGATGATGCCGACCGGAGCGTTGCCAAAACCTAGGCCAGCGCCGAGGTAGTCAGAAGCTGGGAAGGCGAACGGAGGCGCTGCTCCGCAGGTCGCGGTGTTACTGCCGGTTGGATTGAAGACCCCACCGATGCAGTACGGAGAATTAGCCTTTATGGTGGACGCCTGGGTGAAAGCGTCGACATTGATCCAGCCCACGCCCGTGTAGTCGGGGTTTGTTGCTGCTGAACCGTAATCCGCGAGCACACGCTGCGTGGTGCTGCCGGACGTCGCCACTCTAATCCCCGACTGGCAGATGCCAGCCTTTGGGCCCGTCGTGCGGCAATTAATGGGATCTGCCAGGAAAGCCCTGCTCCCGGCGCCGTAGATCGTTCCGCCAGCGTCCGTGACTGTCATAGGCTGGCCGTTTTGAACGGTGGTTATGCCGGAAACGGCCCAGCCGCTCAACAAATGGCCGCTGAGTCCCTCGGTCGATTTCCACGGCAGTGAGTACGTGTAACTGACGATGAGCCGCTGCGAACGCTCGGCGGAGTACGGTCCGTACTGCTGGGCCAAATCGAGAGGGTTATTACTCGCGCTCGTGCCGAAATCCGTTTGTCCGGTGTCCAGCTCTCCGGACTCGGGAGCATTGATGTCCGTAAGGTTTTTGCTCCAGGTGTAGGAGGCCTGCAACAGCATGCCGTGGGAGAAGGTGTGCCGAAGCTGAGCTTGCAGACTGTTGTAGAGGGCATCTCCAAAGGTATTCGTAGTTGACAATCCAGTGTCACTAAAACCGAGGTAACTCACGCGGGCATTCACGTTCTGCGTCGTGTTGACCGTAAGGGGCGTGGCATTCGCCGGATCGTTGAAAGGGATGGGATTACCACCGGGGAAGTTGGGGTTATTGAGCATCGCAAGGTCCTGCGGCTTGCAATCGCCAACAACGCCACCGCAGAGCAAGGAGCCCACGGGGCCCACGAGATGCCCAACGTTGATGCCCGTCCCCTGGTTCAACACATGGATGCTGTGCGAACCCACGTAGCCAACATCGGCGACCCATCCGTGCCCGAGATCATATTGAAGGTCGAGGCTATATTGCTGCGTGAGCGGAAGCCGATTGGCCATATCGTTGGAGCTGGCCGTAAACCCGAGGGCGGAGTAGTTCAGAGCGCCAAAGAAATTGTAACCATTGAGGTCGTACTGCCCAGCGCAACTAACAGTAGCGCTTGACGCGCAACCGGTCAGATACCGCGGAGTCCAGGTAAGCGGAATGCCCACAACGGACTGGAAAGGAGAATGGAGCGTGTTCTCCAGATTGGAGATTGCCGTTCCGTTGATTGTTCC
>DASPSM010000770.1:0-3837 GCA_035623955.1 Planctomycetaceae bacterium | reverse complement strand
CGGCTGCGGACAAGACACCGACTAATCAGGGACTGGCTCCGAGCCGGCGAGGCGCCTGTCCCTTTTTTGTTGATGCGTTACGACAGCCCACGGAAGGACCGGAATGCTCGATCTGCAGTTCATTTCTGAGAATCAGGCGCTGGTCGAGGAAAACTGCCGCAACCGAGCCGTCCGCGTCGATGTCGCCCGGCTCGTTGAACTGGCCCGGCAGCGCAGCCAGTTGATCGTCGAGGGGGACAAGCACCGGCACGAGCAGAAAGAAATCGCCGCGCAGATCCCAAAGATCCCGGACAAGCAGCAGAGGCAGACGCTGATCGACCGCGGCAAGGAGCTGAAGCAGCTCGTCGCGGAAAATGAAGCCGCGCTCAAAACGCTCGAGGTTCTGCTGCGCGACCTCGAGATGCAGGTTCCCAACCTCACCCACCCCGACGCGCCGGTCGGGGCGGGCGACCAGGCCAACCGCGTCGTTCGCAGCTGGGGCCAGAAAAAGGCCTTCGATTTCAAGCCTCGCGATCATGTGGAGTTGATGGAGCGACTGGGCCTTCTCGATCTCGAAGCGGGCGCCCGCGTCGCCGGCCACGGCTTCTACTTCCTTAAGAACGAGGCCGTGTTCCTGGAGCTCGGGCTCGTGCAGCTGGCTCTCGAGAAGCTGCGGGCCGCTGGATTCACGCTCTTCACCACGCCCGACGTGGCCCGGGACGACGTGCTGCAAGGCATCGGCTTTTTGCCGCGCGGGCCCGAGGCACAGATCTATTCGATCGAAAAAACCGACCTGAGCCTGGTCGCCACGGCGGAGATCACGCTAGGCGGCTCGCGCAAAGACGAGATCATCGATGCCGCGGCGCTCCCGCTCAAATACGCTGGCCTCTCACACTGCTTCCGCACGGAAGCGGGGGCTCACGGCAAAGCAACACGAGGCATTTATCGCGTGCACCAGTTCACGAAGGTGGAGATGTTTGGCTTCACCAGGCCGGATGCCCAAGTCTCCGATGCGTTTTTGGAGCAGATCGTTGCGATCGAGGAGAGCTTGTTCCAGACGCTCGGCATTCCGTATCGCGTGATCGACACCTGCACGGGAGACCTGGGCGGCCCCGCGTACCGCAAGTTCGATCTCGAGGCCTGGATGCCCGGGCGCGGCGAATTTGGCGAAGTCACGTCCGCGTCCAACTGCACCGATTACCAGGCCCGCCGCCTGGGCATTCGCTGCAAGAGTGCGGAGAAGAAGGGGACGCAATTCGTTCACACGCTGAACGGCACGGCCGTCGCCGCCACGCGCGCGATCATCGCTATCCTCGAAAACTATCAGCAGGCCGATGGCTCGGTGATCGTCCCCGAAGCCCTGCGAAAATGGGTCGGCCAGGACCGCATCACGCCGCGCGAGTCGAGCTAGGCCTTGGCAAGCGGCCGGCGTTAGCCGGCCGGTTCTTTCGTTGTCGTGCCAGCTCGTTCGCGAAGACAGAAGCGGCGAGCTGACACTCGCCGCTCGCGGAGTGACTTATTTATCGCGCAAATCCCAGGCGGTGTCCCAGCTCATCGCGGCCCGCTTGAATTTGAGTTCCTGCGTCAGCCGCCGGTCGAAGTCGGGCATGTGCGCGGCGCCATAGAAAATAGCGATCTTTCGCGTTCCTTTGCCGATTTCTTTCTTGAGCACCTTCATCGCCGCCTCGTTGCGATCCTGGACGAGAATCGTATCGAGCGTCGCGCCCAGGCCCGTCCCCAGGCCGCCGATCAAGTCCATCTGTTCGGCAAACATCTTCTTGAGGGCCAGCGGCCGGTTTGGATCGAACAACGCCGACAATAGCTGCAGCTCGCTCAATTCTCCGGCCCCCTTCTTCGAGGTTGCCTCGGACATGCGATTCGCCTGGTTGAGCAGGTCGAAGAAGACCTTGATGCCGACGGATGCCGCGTTATCTCCGCGCTTGCGGATGGCCGCGGCCATTTCATCGGGGCTCAAGTCGGCGTGCTCGAAGTTCTTGGCCGTGTAGTCGATCGCCTTGAGCTGATAGTCCAGATCCAAAATGCTCGGCAGCGACTGCTGGAGCATGCCGATCGGGTGATTGCTGCGGTGTTCGCCCAGACCCTTCAGCGATTGCCCCTCCGGCATCACGAGTTCGAACAGAACCTTGTCGTAGGTGCGGAACCGCTCATTCAGCCGGCGGTAGTAAGCTGCGTCGCCGACGTGGATCGCGCCGATCAGATCGACGATGACCGGCTTGCCCTCCGCAGAGACGTAATGTCCAGTCGCGGTCTCCAGCGCCAAAGGGCGCTCATGCGCGTCGCGACGAAGGCGCATGAATGTCAACTTTTCTGCCTCGGGCGCCTTCGCGGCCGACTTGGTCGCGGCCGATTTTGCAGCCGGTTGCGTCCATTTGGTTTTGGAAGCAGCAGTGGGGGCCGGGCCATCGGCCCGGGCGACAGTGACACGGGCAGGGGCAAGCCACGTCGCACCGGCAAACGATAGGATCGTGACCGTTATCAAAGCGACCGAGCGGAATGTTCGGATCACGGGCAGCCTCTTTCTGAACGAGTCTTAAAACACTACCATTTTCGGATCGCCTCGGCCGGACGTCCAGCCACGCGTCCGGCCTTCGTTGCCGGAATTGCCCGTGATTGCACGTTCATCAGGGCTGTTGCTGCACGTCAGCTCGCTTCCCTCGGCCTGGGGAATCGGCGATTTCGGGCCTCCCGCCGTGGCCTGGATCGATCGGCTGGCGGAGGCTGGGCAATCCTGGTGGCAGTTCCTTCCGCTGAGCCCCCCTGGCCGGGGCAACTCGCCCTACGAGCCCTTTTCGACATTCGCTCTTAACGAACAGTTTCTTAGCCCCGAATGGCTCTGCGACGAGGGATTGCTGCAGAAAAGCCAGCTGCCACCGGCCGCGTCGCAGGACGCCAGCCACGTTGACTATCCCGCAGTCGGACGACTCAAGGATGCCTTGCTCGCGGCGGCCCAGGACAATTTTTGCCGACTCGCGCCGCCCGAATTGCGGCGGGAGTTCGAGCAATTCTGCAGCGCTCAGGCGGGATGGCTCGATGATTATGCCCTGTTCCGCGCACTACGGATCGCTCAGGCGGATCGCGAATTCCACGCGTGGCCCGCGGCGCTCATGCGGCACGAGCCGGCCGCCGTCGACGAAGCCCGTGAACAGTTGATCGACCTCGTCGATCGCTTTCGGCTCGGACAGTTCCTGGCCCATCGACAGCTGCGGCGGCTGCGCGATCATGCCCGCACGCGCGGCGTCGGGCTGATCGGCGATGTGCCGTTTTTCGTCTCGCCCGATTCGTCCGACGTCTGGGCGCACCCCGAATTGTTCTTGCTCGATGCCGAGCGCAAAGCTCAATTCGTCGCCGGGGTGCCTCCCGATTACTTTAGCGAGCAAGGCCAGCTTTGGGGCGACCCCCTTTACGATTGGGAGGCGCACCGCCGCAGCGGCTACGAATGGTGGCTGGCGCGGATCGGCACTCTCCTGTCACTCGTCGATATCGTGCGGCTCGACCACTTTCGCGCCTTTGCAGCGGCCTGGCACGTCCCCGCCGACGCGACGACGGCCATCCAGGGGGAGTGGCGGGCCGGTCCCGGAGCCGATTTCTTCCTGGCCGTGAAAGCTCGTTTCGGTTCGTTGCCGTTGATCGTGGAGGATCTCGGGATGATCACTCCCGACGTCGGGGCGCTTCGCGATCAGTTCGACCTCCCGGGGATGCGCGTGTTGCAGTTCGCGCTCGATGGCGACCCCAAGAATCCATTTCTCCCCGAACACTATCCGACCAATGTCGTCGCCTACACGGCCACGCACGATAACCAGACGACCCGCGCCTGGTACGGATCTCTCTCAGACGACT
>DASPSM010000766.1:0-5003 GCA_035623955.1 Planctomycetaceae bacterium | reverse complement strand
GACGGCACGATGCCCAATACCAAATGGTTCGTCGGCGGCAAGATCAACGCCTCGTACAACTGTCTCGACCGGCACCTCGAAACGTGGCGCAAAAACAAAGCGGCCATCATCTGGGAGGGGGAGCCCGGCGACAGCCGCGTGCTTCGCTATCAGGATCTGCATCGCGAGGTCTGCCGCTTTGCCAACGTGCTCAAAAAACTAGGCATCAAGAGCGGCGACCGCGTCACCATTTATATGCCGATGATTCCCGAGCTCGTGATCGCCATGCTCGGCTGCGCGCGGATTGGAGCCACGCATTCGATCGTGTTTGGCGGATTCAGCGCCGACGCGATCGCCGACCGCAATAACGACGCCCAGTCGCGACTGATCATCACGGCCGACGGTGGCTGGCGACGTGGGAAAGAAGTGCCGCTCAAGCAGACGGTCGACGAGAGCCTCGAACATTCGCCGACGGTCGAAAAGACCGTCGTGGTCCGCCGCACGGGTTCAAGCATCAACATGGTCCCCGACCGCGATTACTGGTGGCACGAACTGATGGCCGGCACCTCGCCCGAGTGCGACGCGGCCGAGCTCGATTCCGAACATCCGCTGTTTTTGCTCTATACCTCGGGCAGCACGGGCAAGCCGAAAGGAATTCTGCACACGACGGCCGGCTACTTGCTCGGCACGCTGATGACCGCCCGCTGGGTCTTCGACCTCAAGGACGAGGACACCTATTGGTGCACGGCCGACGTCGGCTGGGTGACGGGGCACAGCTACATCGTCTACGGGCCGCTCTCCGCCGGCGCAACGGTCGTGATGTACGAAGGCGCGCCCAACTGGCCCGACGAGGGGCGATTCTGGCAGATCATCGAGAAGTACCAGGTCAGCATCCTCTACACGGCCCCGACGGCGATCCGCGCCTTCATCAAATGGGGTGATCATTGGCCGGCGAAATACGATCTCTCAAGCTTGCGGTTGTTGGGTTCGGTCGGCGAGCCGATCAATCCCGAAGCCTGGATGTGGTACCAGCGCGTGATTGGAGGCAATCGCTGTCCGATCGTCGACACCTGGTGGCAGACCGAAACGGGCGCGATCATGATCAGCCCGCTCCCCGGCGTGACGCCGACCAAGCCGGGCAGCTGCACCAAGCCGCTGCCGGGGATTGTGCCCGACATCGTGAGCAAATCGGGCGCGAGCCTGCCTGCGAACCAGGGTGGCTATCTGGTCGTGCGGCAGCCGTGGCCTTCGATGCTGCGGACTCTGTATGGCGATCACGAGCGGTTTCTGCGGACGTACTTCAGTGAGGTGAAGGGCTGTTACTTCACCGGCGACGGTGCGCGGCGTGACGAGGACGGCTACTACTGGGTGATGGGCCGCGTTGACGATGTGCTCAACGTCGCTGGTCATCGCTTAAGCACGATGGAGATCGAAAGCGCCCTGGTCTCCCATGGCCGCGTGGCCGAAGCAGCGGTCGTCGGCTACCCGCACGAACTCAAGGGCGAAGGCATCTGCTGTTTCGTGACGCTCAAGCAGGGGGACGGCGAGGAGGCGCTCAAAGACGAGCTGAAAGGTCACGTCCGCAAGCACATCGGGGCACTCGCAATGCCCGACGCCATCCGCTTCACCAACGCCCTGCCCAAGACCCGCAGCGGCAAAATTATGCGCCGCCTGCTGCGCGATATCGCCGCCGGCAAAGAACAAGTCGGCGACACGACGACGCTCGAGGACTACAGCATCCTGGCCAAGCTGCGGAATGAAGAAGAGTAGCTTTGGCAGCCCATGATCTCTCTTTTCAAGAAGTTGCAGCATCGGCTGTTCGGGCCGCTTCCGGCGGATCCGGACGATCCGATGCCCTACTTGCGCACGAGGCCGCCGGGGTGCCTTTCAGGCTTCGTCACGACACCCATCGACCGCGCCATGGACAAGCTCGACGGGCATGGATCCCCGTGGAACACGTTTTTCGAGATCCGCTGCACCTGTGGGAGCGCAGACCACTTCGTGCTCGGATACTACGTAATAAACTGGCGCAACAAAGAGGTCTTTGTCGGCCCGCTGGCACTCGAATGTGGGTCGTGCAACAAAGTCACCGAGCTTCTTGACACAGCGATCCACGGCTACAACGGGAAGCTGTGCGGAGGCGGCACCACCCTGCGCGGCAGCGGTCCGCGGGCGAAATTTAAGTGCGGCACTTGCGGCGTGCAGCCCTTCGCGACGATCCTCCGATTCGAATACGGTGCCGAAGGCGTCTACGATGACGACGATTTCTTTCGCCGCGATGCGCAAGATGTTTTCGATTGGTTCACACTGCTGGGGCGCTGCGAGAACTGTCAGCGCGAGCTGCGAGTCACCGACTTCGAGTGTGCGTAAGGCCCGCGCTCTGGCGCACCCCCCAGAGTTGCTGGGGACAGCTTTCGAGCGGTTCGGGAACCCCGGCCGCTAGACCCACCAGCGGCTGTCGCTGTCCGGCTTGAGGATGATCCCCAGGCACACTTTCGTCATCGCCCCGAGAAAGACGACGAGCAGCGCCAGGACAACTATCGGGTCGAAAGTGTGATGGACATGCGACGCGGCGAGGTAGCCCGTCGCAAGAGCCATGCTCAGCGAAGCGCCCCAGTGAATACGGAAAAAGGTCGAATCGTGCTGTCGACTCGACCGGGAGCGGATCGCTTCCGCAACCGCGATGGGAGCGAAAAAGAGCAAACCCGTTGCGGCCCCGACCGTGAACCACCGCAAGATCGCAGGCACGTTGCGAAACTCCGGCGAGATCAGGAACGCGATCAGGGGGAGCACCACGCCCAAAAGCAGCGAGCCAAAAACGGCGATTGCCAGTGGCCGAAGAATTTGCATACGTCGCCGTTCGTTAAACCTTATCCATCTGTCCCCAGGGCATGGGCATCGTCGGACCCATGCGTTGTTCCCGGTGCCGCGTGTCGCGCGGGCGTTGCTGGAAGTATTCGACGAAGCGAACCAGTTGCTTGACGGCTTCATTGTAGGCCCGCTCGCCTTTTTCCTTGGTCGCCTTTTCCGCGTCGCCTAGCACGCCGGTGTGCGAATAGCCGCTCGTCCAGGAGACGACTGTCGCCGGGCCCGAGCCGAAGAGATCGACGTAATTGAACGGGCTGTCTTCGTGGTTGATGGAGATGGTGCCGCTTTTGATCTTGTCTTTGCGGACATTGGCTTCGTCAAGGTAGAGGTACATCGACGTCTCCAGCTCGCAGGCGTGCGCGCAGCCGCCGGGGAATTTGCTTTCGCGCCAGCTCGGCAGAAACTCCTTGTCGACGGTCAAGAGGTTCCACCAGGCGACGACGACGCAGTCGGCATCGGTCTCGAGATTGGTCCGGCGGGCCGCCAGGTCGAGGTTGGGCATGTTCGACCCGTGCCCGTTTAACAGCACGATCCGCTTGAAGCCGTGATAGGCGAGCGACTTGGTTACGTCGAGCACCTGCTTGATGTAGGTCTCGTAGTGCGTGTTGATCGTGCCGGGAAAATCCATCACATGCCCCGTGTAGCCGTAGGCCAAAATCGGCAGCACGAGGATCTTCTCGGGAATCGCCCGCCCCGCGCCGTGGGCGACGCCGAGCGGACAGACGAGGTCGACGTCCAGCGGCAGGTGCGGCCCATGCTGTTCGACGGCTCCGCACGGGACAATGCAAACCTTGCCCAGCTCGACGGCGTCGTTGATCTCGAGCCAGGTCAATTTTTCGTAGCGAAACTCGGTTGCAGCACGGGTGGTCATCACGGATCCTCTTGGTGGGAAGGAAATCGCCGAGCGTGGGAGCCAACAGGCCATGTGGTCAAAATTGTCCGCCGAAGAGCGCACCATTTTTCGGCGAATCACAATTGTAATGGCGGCCAGCTATCCGGTGCTCGTCGCGGTGGCCGCGGGAGTGAATTGGACGGTCGGCCATTTGCTTCCGGGTTTTGCGCGCGCATCCTGGCCCGAACTGCTGTACGGCCCGGCGATCACTTTGGTTTGCGTTTGGGCAATGGTCGTACTTGAAGTCTGGATCCGACTGCGATTCCGACGAGGCTAGTGGCTGAGCCGGCCCTACGACGACGACTAATTCAGCCTCTTAATTTGTTAAAAATGCGGCCAGCCATCCGTCTGGCCCTGCCGGCGCTGTTCTGCGCGGGCGCCGACTCGCGAGTGTTCCGCTTTCACTTGGGGCCGGACTTCGCTCCTTTGTCGAGCAACATCTTCTCGAGTTGCACATCGTGGTTCTCGCGAGCGAGTTGAAGGGGGGTTCGTTCGACCGAAGGCGGATTCACGTTCGCGCCGCGGTCGATCAGCAGCTTTGCAATGCAATAGCGCTCTCTCCCCACGGCCAGGCAGAGTGCCGTATCGCCCTTCTGGGCGTTTGCCTCGCTCTCGTTTTGAATGTCGATATCGCAACCCGCATCTAGCAATTGCTTGACAATGTTCCGATCGTCACGTGCCGCCGCCACGTGCAAGGCTGGAAATCCATCAAAGCTTTTCGAGTTTGCCAGCGCGCGATTTTGTTTGAGTAAGCGGGCAACCTCGGCTTCGTCGCCTAGTGCCACGGCCGAGAACAGGTCAAGGCGCGCGCCATGTTGACGCAAAGAGTTGATTTCCTTGAGGATCGACGCATTGAACTCCACCATTTCCGCCTCATCGGGCTTTGCAGCGTCGGCATCGGAAATCAAATAGAGGCCCCGAGCCGCTTTCTGCAGCGCTGTCGCCCCGTTTTCGGAGAAATTCGGATCGGCGCCCGCTTCCAGCAGCGCTTGAAGTACTGGTGTTTGGAGGCGGCTTGGCAGGTGGTGGTCCATCTCGTCGTCCTCTGGCTCGGCAGCTTTCACGAGGCATCGGCCTAACAACCGCGAGCGCGTGGCGCGATCTCCCGCCTGAAACTTGGGGTGTTGAGCGATCGCCGCGACATTGGCAGCCCTGAAGGAAGAAGCAGCGAAGTCAAGCGCCGTGGGGTCGGCGGGTGGGCCATCGGATTCCAGATCGGATTCTGCTTTCGCAAAGACGTCGGCGCCGTTTCCGATGAGCAGGC
>DASPSM010000402.1:0-2613 GCA_035623955.1 Planctomycetaceae bacterium | reverse complement strand
ACGCGGAACTGTGAACTCAATGACCCCATCCGGCGTGTTGATTTGGACGCCAACGCTCTCCGCTCCGGGGCGAATGAAGCCGACGCCGCCAGGCAGTGCGATGCCATTGGGGGTCATTAGAGCTCCGAGCCCGGGCAAAGCGGGGGCCGGTGCGGGAGGCACGGTTGGCTGCTGAGGCGCCGGGACCGCGGCCGCCCGGGGTCCGGCCGGCGATTTTGCGGGGGCGGTGCTGGGACTCGGCACAGCCGCCTTGGCCGGTGTCGAGCTGGGCACCGGCTGCGGCTGCCCTAAGCTCGTTGAGGGGAGCGTTGGCGGATCCGCGAGCGCCGGCATGCAAGCACCGAGGAGCGCGAACACGCCCGCGATCACGCGGCAGCTCGAAACGGTCCATCGGAACATGGTTGAACTCCTTTTTGAAAACCGGGATCTGCGAGGCGACCGCAAGGACGATCGCCGTTATCCCTTCACATGTTGAATCGCCTCGGCCCGATTCGGAAAGATCGGCCAGAGCTTGGTGAGCTTCATGCTCTCCAACACTTCCAGCATTCGAGGCGACGGCGCGCACAGGGCCGCCCGACCGCCAAAGTTGGTGACGGCGCGAGCCAGCCGGATGATAACGCCGATCAGCTCGGTGCCGAAATAGCTGAGTCGCTCCAAATCCATCACGAGGTGCTCGAACGCTCGGGTCTCGAACTTACGCTGCAAATTGTTTGCCTCGATGTGTAGTTGCTGGTACCGGAAGCCGCAGTGATCGGCGATCGGAATGACTACGAGCGTCTTCGCGACCGGCTCGATCTGGAAAATCGAACCCCGCCAATCCGCCGCCGCGTCTCCCTCGACCGGCTTGGCGACGGCTGTCTCCGGAATCGGCGCGTCGTGCAGGTAAGGGGACTCGATATCGCTCAGCGAAGTTTCGGCTCCGGCGGCGTTGTCGGTCAAGCGATCGGGAGCCGCCAGGTCAGCTGGTTCGTCATAGTAGACGGCAATCTGAAAATCGCCGAAGCTGATTTCATTCCCGCTTTCCAGCGGCTGAGCGCGGATTTGCTGGCCGTCGACGCGCGTGCCGCCGCGCCCTTTGAGATCGATAGCCCAGAGGCCGTGCCGCGTGAGCAACAGTCCGCAGTGGACGCCGGACACTTTGGGCGTGTCGAATCGCAGCTTGCAGACCGGGCTGCGGCCGATGAGCGTCAGCAAACGGTTGACCGACCAGGTCGGCTGGCCGGCCGTCTCGTAGCGGAACTCGAGATCGACGGCCGGCATCGGACCTGCCTGTCCGCGATAGCGCTCTAGCGGATTCAGATCGGCAAGGGCTTCGGCCGCCGCTCGATCGCGCGCCTGATCGCCCAGCACTCGCAGCAGATAAGGCCCAATCTGAATCGGCTCGTCCGGCGCGACCCAGCCGAATTTGCGCGGACCGTCGGGCCAGAATACGCCGTTGCGGCTGGCCAGATCGACGCAGAATACGCGTCCTTCGATCACCTGCAGGTAGGCGTGGCGAAAGCTGACCCGCGGATTTTGTAGCAGGATGTCGCATCCCTCGCCGCGGCCCACGACGACATACGGATAATTGAATTCGTGTTGAACCGAAGCGACGCTGTCCTCGCCCAACACAGTGATCTGAAGCCGCTCTGCGGCACCGGTGGCGGCTCGCAGCCGTTGCGCCAGCTCATCGGACATGCCATCCCCTATCGGCCCGAAAAACGACATTATGTAGGAAAGATTAGGGGCTTGCACTTCTGAACGTTTGAATCTTGTGGTTGACTTCTTGACAGATAAACGCGATCTTATCGGTTCGCGTCGTGCCAAACTCCCCGTGGCGTGCAAAGGTGCTCAATCATGCACAAATTGTCATTTACCGCCGCCCTGCTTGCGTCCTTTTGCTTTTGTCTGGCCGCGAAGGCCGCCGATGAGCCCAAGCTGACGTGTCCCGTGTCGGGACATCCTGCAACGAAGGATCACGCGGCGAAGTACAAGGAAGGCCAGGTTTATTTCTGCTGCGATGATTGCCCCAAGGCGTTCGAGGCGAACACCAAGAAATTCTCGGCCAAGGCAAATGTCCAGCTCGTGGTGAGCGGCCAATACAAAGAAGTGAAATGCCCGTTCTCCGGCGGCAAACTCAATCCGGCGACTGCGGTGCAAGTGGCAGGCGTGAGCGTGGCGTTTTGCTGCAACAACTGCAAGGCGAAAGTCACCAAGGCAAATGAGCAGGCCCGCGTGAAAATGGTCTTCAACGACAAGGCCTTTGAGAAAGGCTTTGAGAAGAGCAGCACCGCGACGAAGTAGCGGTAGTCCTTCCGCGCGACGGGGTTTGCTTAATCACAACAATCAGACGGTGTCCCAGTCCACTCTGGGACACCGTTTTTTTGCGCGCGGAAACGGTTGCTGAGTCGCTGGATTTTCCCGTCTAGCGAGCGGAGTGGTCGTTAGCTATTTTGCGCCTGCGCGAGAATCAAAGGCGTACAGGACAGGTTTGGGCGCACCAGATGAGCGATTCGAACCCTGCGGGAACCGATGCTCCCGGTCAATCCGCGGCGAGGCGCGGCTTGCGCGACATCGGCCGCTCGCTCGCGCATCGCAACTTTCGCCTGTTCTTCGCTGGGCAGACGATTTCGC
>DASPSM010000725.1:0-3184 GCA_035623955.1 Planctomycetaceae bacterium | reverse complement strand
TTCCTGCCGTACGCCTGACGCGAAAGCAAGCCGCATTGGTGTGCAGCCAGATTCTGTCAACAGCCGGCTACCGGGGCTGGAAAGCCCTGGCGATCGCCGTTGTGGCCAACCATGTCCATGTTGTGATCGGTGTGCCAGGTGATCCCAAGCCTCAGACACTTCTGCGCGACTTCAAGAGCTATTGCGCACGACGGCTCAATCAAGGTTTGACCGGAAAACGGAAACGCTGGTGGACAGAGTCAGGATCCACTCGCAAACTGCCGGATGAGGCGGCTGTTCTGGCGGCGATCCGGTACATTGAAAACCAGGAGCACGCGCTTGTGATTTGGATCCGCGGGGAGGAGTTGGGCTGAGCCGGGCAACGCTTCATGACTTGTGGCGGGACGGCGAAGAGAGAAGCACCGTGGGGCTTACGCCCCACGCTCGCCAGGGTCACACTGGCTTCGACGCCGGATCGCAGAACGACCCGGCGAGCGGCCAGCGTCAGCTGGCCGGTGCTTCTCTGAGCTGCCCGGCGTTTGACGAGGCTCGCCGTGTAGAATTCTGACACAGACGAAACGCGAAGCACCGTGGGGCTAACGCCCCACGCTCGCCAGGGACCCACTGGCTTCGACGCCGGATCGCAGAACAACCCGGCGAGCGGCCAGCGTCAGCTGGCCGGGGCTTCTCTGAGCTGCCCGGCGCTTGACGAGATGCGTGCGCAGATAACGTGACTGAAAAGAAACGCGAAGCACCGTGGGGCTTACGCCCCACGCTCGCCCGGTCGCACTCGCTTGGCTCTTGGTTCTGGCGGCTAGATCGGCCGACGCCTGTTCGCGTCTATCATCAAACCAGTTGAGAAGTTATAGTCCCCGCGCTGCCGACGTCCTTCCGATCGAGGGTGGGAAATCATCCATGCGGGTTGCCTTCGTCGAAGATCCGTACGCGGCCAACTTTCATCCGCTGATGTTGGCGCGGCCGGTGTTCGAGCTCGTTTGCGGCCAGTACTCGCTCCGCGAGCGAGTGGTGCGACATTGCGGCGTGAACGACTGGGGCGTGTTCATTCGCGATCATCTGGCCGACGCCTATCGCGAGGCCCATCCCGAAGCACACGTCAACGATTTCGTCTGGCTCAGCGAGGCGGCGACGGTCGTGGTGAATGGCCGCTGGCTGCCGACGGCCGACGCGCTGCGGCAGGAATTCGCCCACGAGTCGGCCGGCATGTGCGCGGGGCAGGCGGCCTTTTTCACGCTGGAGCCGTTCGACGCTTCGATGGTCATGCGGAGCGGCTGGGAACAGTCGCTCTCGATGCTGGCTCAGGCCCATCCGGCGGTGAGCGTCCGGGGCATGCTCCTGGAATATCCGTGGGATCTCGTCCGGCAAAACGCCGCCATGCTCTGCGAGGATTACCGGCTGGTCAGTCCGCGGTACGCGTTCGCGCAGCAGCCGCAGGTCGCGCCGATCGGCCCGAGCGAAAACTTCCATATCGCCCCGACGGCCCGGATCGAGCCGTTCGTCGTGCTCGATGCCAGCGAGGGACCGATCACGGTCGGCCCGGGAGCGGTGCTCGAGGCTTTCACCCGTGTCGCCGGCCCCTGCCATATCGGCCACGGATCGCGGTTGTTTGGGGCGAACGTGCGAGGCGGGACCACGATCGGGCCCTATTGCCGCGTCGGCGGCGAGGTCGAGGCCTCGATCCTGCACGGATACGTCAACAAGTATCACGCCGGCTTTTTGGGGCACAGCTACGTCTGTCCGTGGGTCAACCTGGGCGCGCTCACCACGAACAGCGATCTGAAGAACGACTATTCGCACGTGCGGGTCCCTGTCCGCGGCGAATCGATCGACACGGGGCTGACGAAGATGGGCTGCTTCATCGCCGACCACGCCAAGACATCGATCGGCACGCTGCTCAACACGGGCTCGTCGATCGGCGCGATGTCGATGATCCTCCCGGACGGGCAGCTCGCCCCCAAGCACGTCCCCTCGTTCTGCAAAGTGACGCGCGGGGAGCTGACGGAAGGAGTCGATCTCGAGCAGGCGCTGCGCACGGCTCGAGCCGCCATGGAGCGGCGCAACTGCGAGCTGACGGCCGAGGAGGAGCGCTTGTGGCGGCGGCTCTACGTGCAGACGCGGCCCGAGCGCGAAAGCGCCATTCTGCGCTCGCGCGAGCGCAATTCGTTCGCGAAATGAGGCGCTCGGCCGGCTTTCAGGCCTGCACGTCGAGCGTGCCGCCGGTGCCGGTCGTCGAGCTGCCCGTCGACGAGGACGAGGAGAGCTGCGAGACGAGCGATTGCACCGCGCTTCCCATCCCGCCACCGTGGTGATGGTGGTGGTGATGGCCGCCCCCCTGGGCCTGCATGTCCTTCTCCAACTGCGTAAAGGCAGTCTGCGCCGTTGAGAGATTCCCCGAACTGAGGGCGTTGGCGAGGTTGTTCAGGTCGGTGGTAATCGGGTTGGTCGTGCTGGTCGAGGTCGACGACGCGCTTTGTTGCCCCTGCGGCTGCAACGAATTCTGCAAAGCCGCGAACGCGGTCTGTGCTTCCGAGAGGTTGCCCGCCTGCAGGGCTTGTGCCAGGTTCTGGAAGTCGGTCTGCGTGCTGTTGGCATTATTCTGCGCATAGACCGACGTGTAATAGTTGTTGAGAGAGTTGATGCTCAAACCCGACATAGGTCACCGCATTTGTAAGGAAAAGAACGAGCAGAACGAACGACTGAGTGGGCCGAGATCTCTACGAATCGCGAGCCCCCGAAATCACGAGTGTCTCGATGCAGCCGGCCTCGTCACGGAGGGATGGGTGTTGGCCTGCATCTGCAGCTCCTGCTGCAGGTCGGCGTAGGCCGCCTGCGCCGCCGTCAGATTGCCCGAAGTGAGCGACTGGGCGAGGCTGCTGAAACCGCCAACCACATTGTCCGCGCTGGCCGACTGCGCGATCGAAGAACTTTGGTTCTGAAAGGTCCTCTGCAGGGCAGAAAAGGCCGCTCGCGCCGCGGACAGATTTCCCGATTGCAGGGCCTGTCCCAGGTTCTGAAAGGCCGCCGCCGCGCTGTTGCCCGTGCTCGGCGCGTAGGCGTAAGGCGAGCTGTAGCTGCTCACAGAGTTGACGCTTAAACCCGACATACGTCCCTGCTGGATGCGAGCGCGCGGCACGGGTGCCAATCGAAAGCTCCCGACCGCTTCAATCACGATCGGTTAGCCGAAATG
>DASPSM010000723.1:0-5322 GCA_035623955.1 Planctomycetaceae bacterium | reverse complement strand
GCCTGCTGCAGCTTGGCCTGACGCTGGGACAGCGTGCCGATGCACCACTTGTAGCCGTTCGTCGGGTCCGTCGACGAGCTCGGGAAGACGGTTCCGCCGAGCGTCGAGATCGACTGCATCAGGCTGACGGCGTCGGCCTGGTCGGGCCCGCTGGCATCGGGCTCGAAGATCGCCCCGAACACGATGCATTGAATCGTCACCGGGTCCGTGGTGGTCGCAAACCCCGGGATCGGGCTGTTGGACGTGGTCTGCGAGGTCAAGACCGTCGCGACGTTAATGGCATCGGTATCCGAATTGACCCCGGTGGACGAGATCGTCGCCAGTGGGGGCGTGTTGTAATACGACAGATACGCCCCGTTATTGGTTGTCGACTGGCTGGTCGACACGTTGGCCATGCCGTCGGTCTCGAAGACCACGAGTTTCCTTGCACCCTTGCGCCCCCAGCCGCCGCTCCCGGCCGTCTGCAGCGCCGGGCTGCTGCTGAACTGGTTATAAGCCAGCATCAGGCCATAGCTCGAAGCGGTGTTGGAATCAAAGTCGCCATGAGCACGTGGGGTATCGACGCCATTGGGATCCCACGGACGGACGTCCTGGGTCGAACTATTGGGCGGATACCAGAGTGCGTTGATCAGATTGTTGTAGTTGTTGGTGAGATTGACCTGCGGCAGGCTGAACTGGCCCATTCCGGCCGGATCGCCCGAATACTGCGGTCGGCTGAACATGCACAGCGAGAGCATGTCGTTGGGATGGTTGTTCTGAATATCCTGCAGGGCGCCTTGAATGCCCAGCTTGGCCGCGATCATCGAGATGTCCTGGGCGGTGCCCGGCAAGAGGCCCGTGTCGAGCATGTACTGAATCATCGTCATCGGTCCGAACCAGAAGCGATGCCGCGGCCGCTTGGGGTTGTCGTTGGGGCCAATCCACACCTGACCTGCATAGCTGGAATCGGGCCCAGAGATCGTCACATATTGCCCGCTGGTCGCGCTGCCGGCGGTGAAGTCGCCACCGTAGCTGCACGACGGATTGGCCGGCGTTTGGATATTGCCCGTCGGGTCCTGCCAGATGCCGATCGTGAAGTCGATGTATTCCTTCCAGAACCTTTGGTCAGGGTTAGTGATCTGCGAGTTGGGATTGCTCCAGGTGTAGGCCGAGGAAGGAACGTTGGTGGGGATCGTCGCGTAGTACAGCACGTTGCCCGCGCGAAGCTGCGGCGGGAACGGGTTGGACCCCGTGTTGACGATCCAATTGAGGATCGCCGCATAGTTGACGACGAAGTTGCCGCTGGGGTTGTTAAAGGCGCCTGCCGAGCTCCAAAGCATGAGGTTGTTGTTCAGCGGCGTCGAGCCGTTGCTCAGGTAGAAGAACTTCTTCCGCCAGTCATTGGCGGCGTTCGGGTCCGGCGGCCAGATAAAGAAGGTCTTCCCCCAGTAGCCGGGCCCCTCTTGATAGCCGTAGAAGGTGCCCCCCTGCTGGGCAGCGTAGCCTGTGAACTTCGTGTTTTGGCTGCCGGTGATCGCCTTCCAAGTCAGAGCCGTCGTGGCCGTGTTCTTCTTGTTCAGATACTGGTCGCCGGCGGGAGCCGTCACGGTGACGGTGGAAGGGGCGGCAGAAAAGGCCGCTTGCGCGGGTTGGCCGCGGTTGTTCTGGAACAGATTCGTCACCAGGGCCGGAATGCCGTCCACCCCCGCGGTGACGTTGCACAGGCCAACCAGGTTGCTGTCGGCCGTGCACTGCATCGTCGCGAGGGGCGAGAACGAGGGGGCATAGGGCCCCCATTGCGGAAAGATCGGGTCGACGTTGTTGGGTGTATTCAGGTACGAACCGAGGTACGACTCACAGTTCCACAAATCGCTCTCGTTGTTCATCGAACCGGAGAAGTCGAGCACCACCGCCACATCGCGCGGGCGGTGAGCGGCTGTCGACGTGGCGGTCACCGTCAGCGTGTTGACGCCCAGCACCTGCGCAAAGGTCGTGTTGAAGGTGTGGCTGATCGTCACCTGCGTCAGGTTGTAGTTCTCGTTCGCACCGGGCGGAAACTCCGGGCTGAAGGTCTGAGAGGTGTAGTTGTAGTGGTAGCAACCCTGCGTGACCGTAACCTCGGCGGGAGCGATGTTGGTTCCCAGGATCGTGTTGGTGCAGGCCTGGGCGATAGCGCTCGCGGTCGAATTTGCGACGTAGTTCGATTGCGACCCGATCAGGCTGCGCGCGCCGCAGACCGCAGCCGCGTCGGCGGCGTCTTGCACCTGGGCCCGGGCCACGGCCAGCATGCCCACATCGATCGAGAGCGCCAAAAAGCCGCACAGGGCGATGATCGAGAGCGCAGTGAGCGGCAGAATCGCGCCGCGGGAACGCTCGGTACCAGACGGACGACGAATTTTCATGGATTAGGTCCCTTGCAAAAACACCATTCCCGAACCGGCATCAGTTCGGGAATTCGCTGTAGATAAGGGCTTGCGAGGAGACGTTGATCGGCAACGGGAGCAGGTTCGCCAGCGCCACCATCGGCACGTATTGACCGGTAATCTGAACGGCAATCGGCTGTCCCAGCGAGGCGTTCTGCCATGGCCCAACGTTCGCGCCCGTCGTCGGATTGGCCTGGAAGATCTGAATGTTCATACCGGCCGGGGCCTGGTTCACCAGCTCCTGCGTCACGAGCGCTTCGATCTGCGCCGTGGTGACGGTCCCCTGCCCGGTCGCGGCCAGCCGCGCGCCGTCGCGGGCCGCATTGTCCATCAATTGTTTCACCATGATGAAATGGCCGAACTCCATGATCGCGAAGATGAACAACAGGAAAATGTTCATCACGATTGCGGCCTCGACGGCGTGGGCTCCGCGCCGCGACGAACGATGCTGCGACGCCGACTTGCGGGCAACCGCTCGCCGAATCGGTTTGGCTGGAAATTTCAATGACAGCATGTCGGCGTGTCCCTCAACTTCCTGTCGGAGCGGTGACGTCTTGCGGATAGCTCACTGGCAGCGACGAGACCCAATACACGGTTGCGTCGACCAAAGTGCTCGAATTCGTGACCAACAGTGACGAGCACCAGCGGACATTGATGAACGGGATCGTCACAGTCACCTGCAGATTGTCCAGGCACGTGGCCTGGCTCACGTCCGTTCCCGGATGCGTCAGGTCGGCGACAGTGACGGTGAGGTTCTGCGTCGGCAGGCCGGCCGCCGCGACGCAACCCGTCACGACGCTGACAACCTGGGCGTTGGTTATCTGCCCGGCGGAGGCCTGTCGCGCGCCCTCTTCAGCAGCCGTGGTCAGAATCTGGCGCACCTCGATGAAGCGGCCCATTTCCAACATGCCCAGCACGAAGATTACCAGCACCGGCAGGATCAGCGCGAACTCGACGCAGGCCGTCGCGCGCCGGTTCAATCGGCCGGATGCGGTTCGGGCTGGCGATTTGCGAATCCGCTGCATAGGTCAGCCTTTGTGTTTGACGCCGGAGAAATCCGGGCCGATCGATCACTTCGAAATGGAGTGCGGCAGCGAGTGGCCGTCGGGCCGCTTCCCTGCCTTGAAAAAACATAGCCCACAAACGGCCGTGCACCGATCGCACGCCAATCCTTGATTCGCTTTTTTCCCCAGAAACGGTAAAACCGCTGGAAAATACCGCACGCTATCATCCTGCCCGACCCGCAGAGTTGCCGTTCAGGCCGGTTTTAGCGATCGTCCCAAAGGAATGGATTCGCGGTCGGGCCGCTACACCCTGCGCCGACCGATTTGCGAGACGCCGGTCGATTGGAACGGATGGCCGAGGAGGGAGCCGATGTCGGCGGGATTGCGCGAAAGGAAGCGGCGCGTCGAGTATGGGGACTTCCAGACGCCCACCGATCTGGCGACCGCGGTCTGCCGCGCGCTGCGGGACCAGCGGCCCGCCACCCTGATCGAGCCGACTTGCGGAACAGGGGCATTTCTGAGTGCGGCGATTGATTCCTTCCCGCGGCTGCGATTCGTACTGGGCGTCGATATCAACCCCCGTTATGTTGCCGCCGCCCGCCGAGCGGTCGCCTCCACGAAGTCGGCGCCCGAATGCCGGATCCGGGTCGGCAATTTCTTTCGCCTCGATTGGCCCGCGCTTGTGGCTGGATGCGCAGACCCCGTGCTGATCCTGGGAAACCCGCCCTGGGTCACCAATTCAGCGCTCGGGGCTTTGGGCGGTCGCAATCTCCCGCCCAAGCACAACCTGCCGGGCCGATCGGGTCTCGAGGGCCTCACCGGAAAAAGCAACTTCGACGTCTCCGAATGGATGATTTACCGGCTGCTGGAGGCGGCGGCCGGCCGCCGCGCGACTTTGGCGATGCTCTGCAAAACGGCCGTCGCGCGACGCGTGCTGGCGCGTGCGTGGGAGGCCAGGCTGCCGATCACCGGATGTGAAATTCGCGCGATCGACGCGCTGCGACATTTCGGCGCTCGCGTCGAGGCTTGCCTGCTCGTCTGCCACAGCGAAGGCGCCCCCGTTGCTCTCCCTGACTGCCGCGTCTTCGAAGATCTGGAGGCCGGGCAAAGCAATCGAGCAATCGGATGGCGCCACGGCCGGCTCGTCGCGGACGTCGCCGCTTACGATCGCGTGAGACATTTGCTCGGCGGCGAGGCCCGCTGGCGGTCGGGAATCAAGCACGACTGCTCGGCCGTCTTCGAGCTTTGGGAAGAGCCGAATGGAACACTGGTCAATGGCCTGGGCGAGACTGTGGATGTCGAAGAGGACTATCTCTTTCCACTTGTCAAAAGCTCGGACGTGGCCGGTATGAGGCGTCCCCTTCAAACCCTCTCCCATTCCAATGGGAGAGGGCAGGGTGAGGGCTCTTTCATTGCGGTCGGAAAATCTCAAAAGGCGGCCCTCTCCCGCAGGACCGGGAGAGGGGGCGAAATCATCCGCCACGTCCTCGTTCCGCAACGCCGCGTCGGCCAGGAGACCGACTCCATTGCCCGCAGGGCTCCCAAGACGTGGCGCTATCTGCAGCGGCACGCGGAGCGGCTGGACCGGCGGGCAAGCCGCGTTTATCAGCAGCAACCGCGCTTCTCGATCTTCGGCGTGGGCCCCTATACCTTCGCGCCGTGGAAGGTAGTCGTCTCGGGCTTTTACAAAACGCGGAAATTCGTCGCGGTCGGCCCGGTTCGCGGCCGCCCGGTTGTCTGCGACGATACGTGTTACTTCTTGCCGTGCCAGAGCGGGGCCGAAGCGACGTCACTCGCGCGGCTGCTCAACGGCCCGCTCGCCGGCGATTTCTTTTCGGCGTTCGTTTTCCCCGACGCCAAGCGCCCGCTGACCGCGGAAATTCTCGGCTTGCTCAACGTCGCGGCGCTAAAGACCG
>DASPSM010000391.1:0-3130 GCA_035623955.1 Planctomycetaceae bacterium | reverse complement strand
GACGTCTGCTATCGCATGAAGTCGACCCGCTTTCGCGACAGCGAGCGCGAAGCGGCCAACGCAGCCTACGACCAGGCGCGGAAGTACTACGATAAGGTCCAGGCGGAAAGCCCGGCGGATTAAGACGGCAGGCCGAAAGCCCGGGACTAACTGCAGGCGGAGAGCCCGGCGGATTAAGAATCGCTCGCATCACTCTCCGTTAAGCGCACCGTAGTTAATCACCTGGTGGTCGTTGCGCAGGATCAGCAGCTTGAGCTGGTCCTTGACCCGGTCCAGTCGCAGCAAATGGGTCGAGCCGTCTGCGAACGCGCAGTTCAATCCGCCGTTCACGAACCCTCCGAGCTCCGGCAGTGGCTTGTCGGGGTCGAAGGGGATGTCCTCCGGCTTCGTCCAGGGGATGTTGCGCTTTGTCTCGACGATCATGATCGTGTTGCTCGTGCCGTCGACGATGTCGGCGATCTTGATCCCCTCTGGTCCCTCAAAGACGGTGCCTGGGCCGACGAGGGCGTAGTAGCCGCTGTTCGTCGAATTTGGATTGTCGTAGGGGCTGTGGAAGATATCGGGGATCTGGGCCAGGACCTTCTTGTTGTTCTCGCTGTCCCAGGGCTCGTCCAGGTGGTACTGATCGTAGAGTGCCTTCCGCTCCATGATCGGCAACAGCTCGACCCGCCAGCTGTGCGGCGTCTTTCCGTCGGGGCCTATCACTGCCGCGGGAGGAAAGTGTCCGTGGATGTCGTGGTAGTTGTGCATCGCCAACAGGATCTGCTTGAGATTGTTCCGGGTGATGGCCCCTCGGGCGCCTGGCTGCTGCCGGATCCGGAGGACCATCGCGCGCCCAGGCTGGTCGAGGTTAACGACCTGCCCGTCGTTGCGCATGATGAGCCACTTGAGCTGATCCTTGATCCCTTCGGTTTTGAAGGTGTGGGCGGAACCATCGGCCATCGCCGCTAGGAATTGCCCTTTGACAAATCCCCCCAGCTCGGGGAGCGGTTTTTTCGGATCGAATGGTATGTCCTCGGGTTTGGTCCAGGGGATGCTCCGTTTGGCTTCGACGATCATCAGCGTGTTGCTGGTGCCGTCGGTGATGTCCGCGATTTTGATGCCTTGCGGTCCCTCGAAGACGGTGCCGGGCCCGACGAGAACGTAATAGCTGCTGTCGAGCGACGCGGGATCTTCGAACGGGCTTTGAAAAACGTCGGGGATTTGCCGGAGGATCTGCTTGTTGTGTGGGCTGTCCCACGGTTCGTTCATTCGGTACTGGTTGTAAAGTTGTGATTGTTCGAGAAACGGCAGCAGCTCGACCCGCCAGCTGTGCGGCGTTTTGCCGTCGGGGCCGATCACGACGGCCGGCGGAAAGTGCTGGTAGACATCGTGATAGTTGTGCATCGCCAGCGCAAGCTGCTTGAGCTGGTTGATGGCTCGCGCGACCAAAGCTTCGTCTCGAAGAGCCTTGCGGCGCTCGGCGAACTTGTCTTGGGCCGGCGCCGCGGCGGGCGGCGCCTCGGCCTGGTTCAAAGCGGTGACGTACTGAACCCCGCCTTCCACGGGGGCAGGCTGGTCGCCGGCCACGGAGCCGCGAATTCCCGCGGCACAGACCGCTGCCAGCACGACGGCCGCCACGCTTAATGCGACAAATGGGCGCGGAACGTCGCCGCGGAGCGATTTCGAGCGGTGCAGCATCTCGATTCTCCTGAGGAATGTCTTTGAATTGGGGATAAAAGCGCTGGCCGGCCAGGCGGGCGGCTGGTCGGCTTGCCGCAGCGCCATGGCCGCCAGCGTCGTCACATATTTGCGTTGTCCGCCGAGCACTCGAGCGGCCGCCGCGTCGGCTGCCAGCTCTTGTTGCAAGCGGAGCCGATTCGCCAGCCAGTGCACCAGCGGATGATAAAAATGCAGCGCGACGCCGAGCTGGGCCGCCATCCAAGAGGCGAAATCGTGGCGGCGGACATGCTCGATCTCGTGGGCCAAAACGGCACGCCGCTCGTTTTCGGTCCAGTTTCGCCAGTCGGGGGGCAGCAACAGCATCGGCCGCAGCCAACCGATCGTGGCCGGCGTGCTGAGCCGCGTCGTCTCGCGCAGCTCGATTCCCTTCGCGCAACAAAGCTGCGCACAGATGACATCGGCCAGCTCGCCAAGCCTTCGATCGGTGATCGGATGCGAGTGTCGCCGGTAGCCGCGCACCGCAAGGAGTCCGAGCGCGATCCGCAGAGCCATCGCGGCGACACCCGCGAGATACAAAACGGCGATCAGCCGCGGCCAATCGGCCGGAACGTCGGCCCGCGCGTGATCCAGCAAAGAGGCTTCCGGCTGGCGAAGCCCGGTCGAGCACGCGGGTATCGGCTGCTCGAGTCCGCGAACCTCTTTGCTTGGCCGAGCGATAAAGTTGAAGGCCGGACCCTCGGACGGGGCTTCGGGACTGGTGTCATCCGCGACGACGGCCTGACGCCACGCAAGCCTGTCCCAGGAAATCGACCAGTCGGGCCACGGCGAGAATGCCAGTGCCGTCAAGCCCACGAACGAGATCAGCGCCGCGGCGGCGATCAGAGCGCCGGCGGCCGGCCGGCGGCGTCCCGCAATCATGCCGACCGCCAGGGCCACGAGCGCCAGAACGGTGACCTGGACGGGGCACCACAGCAGAATCTGGGTCAGCGAGCTCATGATTGGTGCTCCCGCAGGATTTTTTCGAGGAGGGCGCGCTCCTTCGCTGAGAGCTTGCGGTTTTCGGTCAGCCGCACGAGCAGGTGTTCTCGCGAGCCGCGGAAGACCCGCTTCACGAGATCGCCCAACAGGCGGCCCGAAACGTCATCGAACGACCGCACGGGCACGTAGCGAAACGGGCGTTCCTCGTTCGTTTGCCGGACGAAGCCCTTTTCGCTGAGGATGCGGACGAGGGTGGCGACGGTGGTGTACGCCAGGTCGCGGCCTCCTTGGGCCAGCGCCTCACGGACTTCGCCGGCCGTCAGCTCCCCCTGTTTCCAGAAGACGTGCATGATTTCCAGTTCGCGTTCGGTCAGTTCGGTTGCCTTGGGTCGGGCCATTTTGTTCTCGCGAATTCGATCGGTCTTAGATTTGGTTATTTAGATTTGGTTTGATAGTAATCACAGGCGCGCGGGGCGTCAAGGAGCAAAAT
>DASPSM010000389.1:0-2376 GCA_035623955.1 Planctomycetaceae bacterium | reverse complement strand
CTCGATCTTCTTGGCGAGCGAAATTTCCTGATCGCGGGTGAGGAGGGGAATCTCACCCATTTGCGTCAGGTACATCCGCACCGGGTCGTCGATCCGGCGGGACTTTTCTTCGCCCTCTTTCGCCTTGCGGCCGTTCTTGCCCTTCTTCTTTTCGGGCGGCTTGTAGGGCAGCTTGGCATCGGCAACGATCTCCATCCCGAGTTCCTCGAGCGACATGAGCAGCGTGTCGAGCTTCTCGGGATTGACCGCCTCGTCGGGCAGGTAGTTGTTGACCTGACTGAAAGTCAGCCAGCCCCCCTGCCCCTTGCCGATCGCGATCAGTTGGTTGAGTTTGTCGTCAATCCGATGCAACACGGGCGTCCTCCAATTCAGGTCGTGGTGTTCGCTCTTGCGCGCTCGCCGTGAATTTCCATGGCGCGTCGCAGATGGTCGAGTTGGGCCGCGTCGAGCGTGCCGGGTGAATCACTCTGGCTTTGCAGGCGTCCGATCGAAGCCGCATGGACGTCGATCCGCCGCTTCCACAGCCGCAGGCTGGTGGCCAGCAGGCCCTGCCGGGCGGCACGGGCCGCTTGGGGGCCGTCGAGTTCGAGAGTTTGCGTCTTGGCCCGGGCCGTCGCCTCGAGCGTGACGAGCAGGCTCTTGAGGTCGGGCTCTTCGGTGGCCGCAATCAAGTTTTCGTACGAGGGGGACATGCCCGCATCTGCCACGCGGTAACACAACGCCAATAACCGCCGATGGGCTTCGTCCGAGAAATCCTCAGTCGCGACGACTTCCTGCACGGCAGAGACTGCCGCCGGATCCGAAATCACACACTCCAGCAGTTCGCGCTCGAGCTTGCCTCGCGCGGTGGTCGGCCCGGTCTTCGAAGAGGCCGACGAAGGGCAATTTGAGACTGTAGGGGATTGGCTGCTGAGGTTGTCGCCGGGATTGCTGTTCGGGATTTGTGTTTTGCGGACGACTGTGGCTTGCGGAGCCGCTTTGCGTCGGCTTGCCGCCAGCATCTCGCGGATTCGCGACTCCGCCAGTCCGACCCGGAAGGCCAGCCGGTTGAGAACGATGTTCTCGCGGGCCGATCCGCCGAATCGCGGAGCTTGCCGGAAGAGTTCCAGCATCTCGGCCACGACCCGCTCCCGCGCATCGACGGAAGCCAGACCGTGGCGCTCGATACTCAAGCGTAGCTTGTATTCCCACGCCTCGGGAGCCGATTCGAGCAGTTCGTTGAAGGCTCCGGCGCCGTTGGCTGTCAAGAAATCAGCCGGATCCTTCTCGGTGGTCAGCGTCAGGATCCGCAGGTCGACGTCCTGCGAGAGAAACCGCGGCAGCGACTTTTCGGCTGCGTCGCGGCCCGCCTGGTCTCCGTCGAAGACGAGCACCACCTTGCGGGTGAAGCGCTTCAGCACTCCGACGTGGTTTTCTGTCAAAGCCGTGCCCAGTGTTGCGACCGCGTGGTGAACGCCGAACTGGTGGGCCATGATGCAATCGGCATACCCTTCCATCACCACGCACGCCGCGCGCTGGGTGATGCCGAGCCGCGCCACGTCCAAAGCGAAGACTGTCTTGTTCTTTGCGAACAGCGGGCTGTCGGCACTGTTGAGATATTTGGGAGCATCCGGCGAGCCGACCCCCGGCACCACGCGTCCCCCAAACGCAACGGTGCGGGCCGAGGCGTCGCGGATCGGAAACACCACGCGTCCCCGGAAATACTCATAAAATCCGTCACCCTCGGCACGCTGAGAGATCAGGCGGACGGCGGCAAGCTGTGCCGGTTTGAAACGATCGCGTCCCCGCCGTTGTAAGAATTGCCCGTCGAGCGGTGCGTAGCCCAGGCGGAACTTTTCGATCGTCTCGGGGCTGAAATTGCGCGACTTCAAATAGTCGCGGGCGGCCGAGGCCTCGGTCGACGTTTTCAAACACGTATAAAACTCGTTTTCCGCCCACTTCAGGACGTCGAACAGTTCCTTCCGCGTCGGCCGGCCGTCGGCCCCTTGTGCCTCGACACTGCTGCGTCGCGGCATCTCGAGGCCGGCCCGCGTCGCCAACAGCTCCAGCGCCTCGTAGAAGCCGACATTCTCGATCTTTTGCACGAAGGCGAAACAGTCCCCCCCTTCGCCGCAGGCCCAACATTTATAAGACTGCCGGTCGGCGTCGACACGGAGCGACGGATTGTGATCGTCGTGAAACGGACACAGTCCGATCAGCTCGCGGCCGCCGCGTCTCGATTGCAAGGCCACGCGCTCGCCGACCAGTTGCGCGATGTCGGTGCGAGCGCGAACCAGCTCCTTGAAATCGGATCCAACGCCGGACGACACGCGCGACTCCTGCTTGGTCGAATTACTGGCGGGATCTCGCCCAACCGGGGACAGCGTTTGAGAAGGA
>DASPSM010000701.1:0-8234 GCA_035623955.1 Planctomycetaceae bacterium | reverse complement strand
TTACGCCGCGAAAATTTTAAGGGACCTGATGACGAGCGATGGGGATTCCATCGAGCGTCCGGCTGACGGGCCCGGGCGGCTCTTGGCAATCGGCGACATTCACGGCTGCCACATCGCTTTTGAGACGCTGCTCAGGCACCTCGCGATCACGCCGAACGACACCGTCGTTGTGCTGGGTGACGTGATCGATCGCGGCCCGGGAACGCGGCAAGTGATCGATCGTTTGCTCGAGTTGCGCGAGCGCTGCCGGTTTGTCTTTCTCTTGGGCAATCACGAAGAGATGTTCCTCGATTCACTGAGCGTCGAAGAAGTGCGCGAGCCTTGGATGGGCTTCGGCGGGCTCGAAACGCTGATGTCCTACGGCGAGCACGCCGAGGAAACGGGCGAAATTCCCCAAAACCACGTCGCGTTTTTGAAGTCGGGTCTCGACTACTTCGAGACGGAATCGACATTATTCGTGCACGCGAGTCTCGAGCCGGACCGGTCGCTTGCAGAGCAATCGGCGGAATGGCTGCGCTGGGCGAAGCTGACGAAGCAAGAACAGCCGCTGCCGAGCGGCCAGCGAGTGATTTGCGGCCACACCGCGCAAAAGAGCGGCCAGGTCTGGGTCGGCGACGGCTGGGTCTGCATCGACACCTTCGCCTACGGCGGCATGTTCTTGACGGCCCTCGACGTCGGGAGCGATCTCGTCTATCAGGCCCGCCAAACAGGAGACTTCCGCGGCCCGATCACCCTGGTCACTAGCACCGAGCCGGTTTGAATCACTTCAAGTGCAGGACGACCATCTTCTCTTCGGTCATCTCCCGGATGGCGTACTTAGGGCCTTCCTTGCCCAGGCCGCTGTCTTTCACGCCGCCGTAGGGCATCAGGTCGGCTCGCCATTGGCTCGACCAGTTGACGTGCAAGTTGCCGCTGTCGACTTCGCGAGCGAATTTCATCGCCCGGTCGAGGTCGCGGGTGAAGATCGCCGCCGAGAGGCCGTAACGGGTGTCGTTGGCGAGGCGAACCGCCTCGTCGATATCCGAAAACGGCGTGAGCGCGACGGCCGGGCCGAACAGTTCGTCTCGGCTGACGCGCATGTCGGGATGGACCTGGTCGAGGATGGTCGGCTCGTGGAGCGCGCCCTTGCGCCCGCCGCCGGTTACCAGCTTGGCCCCGCCGGCGACGGCTTCCTCGATCCACGATTGCACGCGGGCCGCGTCGGCTTCGCGGACAAGCGGCCCGATCTTCGTCCCCTCGGCCAGCGGATCGCCGAGCGTGAGCGCCTCCACCTTGGGCTTCAGCACGTCGAGGAATTCCGGGCCGATCTTCTTCGAGGTGAGGATCCGCTGGGCGGAGATGCAGACCTGCCCGGCGTTGGCAAAGCCGGCCGACGTGATCGCTTCGGCTGCGCGCTCCAGGTCAGCGTCGTCCATCACGATCACGGGGCTGTTGCTTCCCAGTTCCATCGTCACGCGTTTGACGCCGGCCATCTTGCAGATGTGCTCGCCGATCTCGTAGCTGCCCGTGAAGCTGATCTTCCGGATGCGGCGATCGGTGGACAGCGCGTCGCCGATGCTTGCCCCTCCGCCTGTGAGACACGCGATGGCGTCCGCCGGCGTGCCGGCTTCAAGCAGAATTTCCACGAGCTTGAGTGCTGACAGCGGCGTGTCGCTGGCCGGCTTGATGATCACCGCGTTGCCGGCCGCCAAGGCCGGCCCGACTTTGTGGCAGACGAGGTTCAGCGGGAAATTGAACGGCGTGATGGCCGCGACGACTCCGCACGGCACGCGGAGCGTGAAGCCGATTCGCCCGGCCGCTCCGGGGGCCGCGTCGAGCGGGACCATTTCGCCGGCGATGCGGCGGGCTTCTTCGGCGGAGACTTCGATCGTCTCGCGCGAGCGGGCGGCCTCGAGTCGCCCTTCGGCCAGGATTTTTCCCTCCTCGCGGCTGATGGTCCGAGCCAGCTCGTCCTCGCGGCGCTTCATGATCTCGGCCGCCCGGCGCAGCAGGAGCGAGCGGTCGTAGGCCGGCATCGCCCGCATCTTTTGGGCGCCGCGAACGAGCGTCGCCAGCGCCCGATCGACGTCGGCCGGCGTGGCCTTGGGCACTGAGTCGATCACCGAGCCGTCGTAGGGATTGGTGACGTCGATTTTTTCAGGACGATCGACCCATTCGCCGGCGCAGAACATCTTCATGGCGCTACCCCATTCGAGCTGGATTTTCGCCTGAGGTCATCTGCCATCAAATGTAGCAGTCGCATTCGACAGCGAGAATGAAGGCCACTTGGCCGGGACAATCGGGCCCGGTTTGTCTCGATTCGGACGCGGCGTTCCGTTCAGCCAGTAACGCTGCAACTCGGCAACAATGGCGGCACGGCCTCGGATCTGCCGCGTCGCGCGCGATCCTGTCAACCGATCGGCCGCGGTCTCGACCTCGACGACAATTCGGTCCTCTAAGTCGAGGTTTTCGGCGATCGCCAATGCAAGTCCCAAACGAAACCGGTTCTGGGGATAAAGCGGAGCATTGAATGCGTCGAGCGACAGGCGATCGATCCGCACGAGGCAGAGGTCGTCCTCGAATCGGGGCGGTTCGACATACTCTCGAGTTGCCGCCGCCAGTTTCTCCCGATCGGCGGACTCGATGAACAGTCTCATCCGCTCGGGACCGGTGGCGTAAACCGCCCACGCCGGCCACACGTCGCAGATCCCGAGAGGCTCGGTCAAGGGGAACGCGATCACGAACGTGGCCAGGCAGCGCACGAGCCATCGCATCCGCGTCAACTGCTGATCGTCCGGCAAGGGTTCTGCGGCAACGACAGGTCGCTCGCCGGCCACGCCGAAAAGCACCACGTTCTGCAGGATGAAATAGACGTTCCAGATCAAGACGCCCGGCTTGTTGTCAGCTCCCCAAGGACCGAGGGCGAGCAAGAGGAGGAGATGCATAACAATCGACGCAGGCCAGGCAAACCTTCGAGTGCGCCGCCAACACAGACCGGCGGCGATCAGCAATTCTCCCATCGCGAAACCCCCGGCGAGCAGCATTCTGCCGCGAACGCCAATGTTTGCCGCCAATCCGAGGCTGCACAAGAGCCCGTCGACGACCTGGCCGCCCCCCGAATCGAAGAACGAGCGATCGAGCTTCGAGAGAGCCGAAAAGAAGTAGATGCTCGCGACCAAGAGTCGCGCAAGCGCGATCGCTTCTCGCGCCGGCAGCCCGACCAATACGATCGACAACACGATGAGTTGGTAGGCCCACGGCTGCAAGCGCTGCTGATCGGCCAGCACGAGCAGGCTCACCGCAACGGCGGCGGTCACCAGAGACCACCGGCCGATTCGCAGCCGGAGACCGCAGATTGTCGCCGCGACGGCCGAGAGGCCGAAGGCCGCCAGGGGCCAGCCTCCCAGCCAGCCTGAGATCCCAGCCAAAAAGCCGACGAGCGGCACACGCGGAGATTTGTCCGGCGACCAGAGCGGCCAGGTTGCCGCCACCAGAACAAAGAGGCTTACGCAGGCCAAGCGCGCGAGCAGAGCGACGGCCAGGTCGGATCGCCGGGGATCGCCCTCGAAGTCGCGCGCGATGCGGGACCACACAGCGACCGCCTCAGGTGAAAAGTTCCGCCACCACGCGGCACGGTTCCACGCCGGTCAGCCGAGCGTCGAGACCCTGCGTTTTGACCGAGAAGCGCATGTGGTCGATGCCCATCTGCGCGAGCAGCGTCGCGTGGATATCGTGCACCGACGTGCGGTTTTCGGCGGCATGGTAACCGAATTCGTCGGTCGCGCCGTAATTGAACCCCCGCTTGAATCCACCGCCGGCAAACCACATGGTGAATCCGGCCAGGTGGTGGTCGCGGCCGCTTCCCTGTGCCATCGGCGTGCGGCCGAACTCGGATCCAAAGACGACGATCGTGTCATCCAGCATGCCGCGCTGCTTGAGGTCGATGAGGAGCGCCGCCGCGCCGCGATCGACCTCCGCGGCCGTCCCTTTGATGTGCTCCTTCAAGACGCCGTGGTGATCCCAATCGCGGTGATAGAGCTGGATGAAGCGGACGCCGCGTTCGGCCAGTCGCCGGGCCAGCAGGCAATTGGCGGCGAACGTGCCATCGCCGCCCCGCGTCCCGTAGTGGTCAAGGATGTGCTTGGGCTCGTCGCGCACGTCCATCAGCTCGGGCACGCTGGTTTGCATTTGAAACGCCATTTCGTATTGGCTGATGCGCGTGGCAATTTCCGGATCGGGCGACTCGGCGTTCCGTAGGGCGTTGAGCGACTCGACCGCATCGACAAAGTCGCGCTGCCGCTGGCGGTTGATGCCGGCGGGACTGCGAACGTAAAGCACCGGATCGCCGACGCTACGGAACTCGACCCCCTGAAAGCGGCTGGGCAGGAAGCCCGAGTGCCATTGCCGGGCAGCGATGGGCTGCTTTTGACCGTAGTTGCCGGTGGAGACCATGACGACGAAGCCGGGGAGCGCTTCGGCGTCGTTCCCCAGCCCGTACCAGAGCCACGAGCCCATCGCTGGCCGACCGGCGACCATCGAGCCCGTATTCATGAACGTGTGGGCCGGATCGTGGTTGATCGCGTCGGTAAATAGCGAGCGGACGATGCACAACTCATCGGCACACTTCGAGGCCAGCTCGGGCCAGATCACGCTGATCGATTGCCCCGATTCGCCCCATTTGCGGAACCGGTGCTGCGGCGGAAAGACTCGCAGCTTTGCCCCCTGCAATTGGGCGATTTGCTGCCCCTTGGTAACCGACGCAGGCATTGGTTCGCCGGCGAGCTTTTCCAGCAGCGGCTTATGGTCGAACGTGTCGAGATGACTCATCCCGCCGGCCATATACAGCCAAATGATCCGCTTGGCCTTGGGCACCAGGTGAGCATGGGGCAGGCTGCCTGTCCAACGTGCGGTCTTCACCGTTTCGGCGGCCGCGGCCGCTTTCGGAGCCGAGACCCAGGCCCCCAGTGCCATCGAGCCCAGGCTGACGCCCGCGTTCGTCACGAAGGCACGGCGTCCAATCTGGGGAGGAAGAATCATCGATCTGCGACCTCGGCCGCGCCTTTAATTGCGACTAATTGCCTCGTGCAGGTTGAGCAGCGTGCGGCAGACGCTGGTCCACGCGGCCAGCGACGCGCGATCGACGCCGGCCGGGACCGGATGTTCGCCGATCGCCAGCAGCTGATCGACGGCTGAGGAGTCTTTCGCATATTGGGCGGAGTGCGCGCCCAACACCTTGGTCAGAATGGCTCGCTCCGCATTCTCTGGCTTTCGAGAGACGACCCGGCGGAAGGCCCAATCCAAACGGTCGTTCGAGGACGGTCCGCCCTTTGTCAGCGTCAGCTCGGCCAAAGCACGGGCTGCCTCGACGAATTCCGGATCGTTCATCAGCACGAGCGACTGCAGGGGGGTGTTAGAGCGCGGACGGTCGGCCGTGCATTCCTCCCGGCTGGGGGCATCGAAGGCCAGCATGGCTGGATGAAGGTATTGTCGCTGCCAATGGGTGTACAGCGACCGCCGGTACAGCTGGTCGCCGGTGCCGTTCTGCCACTCGCGCGGCGGGAAGTTCAGATAGGCCCAGTATCCCCGCGGCTGATAGGGATTCACGCTCGGTCCGCCCACCTTTTCCACGAGCAGTCCGCTGACTTTCAGCACACAGTCGCGAACCATTTCGGCGTCGAGGCGATAACGTCCCTGCCGGGCGAGCCAGCGGTTATCCGGATCGAACTCGGCGAGTTCGGGCCGGAGGGCTGACGACTGACGATACGTCCCCGACATGACGATCAGCTTGATCGTCTGCTTGACGTTCCAGCCGGAGTCGATCAACTGCCCGGCGAGCCAATCCAAGAGCTTGGGGTGACTGGGCCAATCGCCCTGAGCGCCTTGGTCGTCGAGTTTTCGCGACAGGCCGGCTCCGAAAAACTGCTTCCACATCCGGTTGACGAAGACACGCGCCGTGAGCGGATTCTCCTGCGAGATCAACCAGCGGGCCAAATCGAGCCGCGTCAGGCGTCCCTCGTGCGGTTTGGGATGGGGAAGAACCTCGGGAAAGGCCGGATTCACGATCGGGCCTGTTTCGTCCATCCAGTTTCCCCGCCCCAGAACGCGAATCGTCCGGGGAGTGACGGAGACGGTGATCAAGGTGCTGGGAATGCTCTGGTCGAGCTGCTTCAACTGCTCCTTGAGCGATTCGAGTTTTTTCTTCGCCGCCTCGATTGCGGATTTTTCGCTCTTTCCGTCGGGCGGACTGGCGATGTCTTTTTCAAAGGCAGCGATCTCGCGCGCGAGCCGTTCTCGCCGCCGCGCCTGGTCGGGGGACGGGAGATCGATGTACGAGCCCCATTTGCCGCTGAATTCGGAACCCGAATAAAGCCCGCGCTCCTGGATGTCGGCGAAGAACGCTTCAAGCGAGTAGAAGTCTCGCTGAGTGAACGGGTCGTACTTGTGGTTGTGGCACTCGCAGCAGCCAAAAGTCACACCCAGCCACGCGCCGCTCACGTTGCGGACCCGCTCCGCGATGTATTTCGACAGATATTCCTTCGGCTGCACACCCCCTTCGGCGCTCATCATCCCCAGTCGGTTGTACCCCGAGGCTATCTTGTCCTCGATGGTCGGTTCTGGGAGGAGATCTCCGGCCAGCTGCTCGACCGTGAACCGGTCGAACGGCTTGTTCTCGTTGAATGACTTGATGACGTAGTCGCGGAAGGGATAGACGCTCATCCGCTGGTCACCGTGGTATCCCACGCTATCGGCATAGCGGACCAGGTCGAGCCACCACAGGGCCATCCGTTCGCCGAATTCTGGCGAAGCGAGCAGACGGTCGACGGTCCTTTCGTACCCATGATCGCTCGGGGCGGCCACGAACGCATCCACCTCCTCAACCGACGGCGGCAGCCCGGTGAGATCGAATCGGAGGCGGCGGAGGAGAGTGACGGGATCGGCCTGGGGCGAAGGGGTTAAATGGTGTTCATTCAGGCCCTGGAGAATGAACTGATCGATGGCATTCTTCGGCGCGGCGGCGGGCTCCGCAGCAGGCGGTTCTGGGCGGCCGATGGGCAGGAATGCCCAGTGGCCCTCCCACTTGGCTCCCTGTTCGATCCAGCGATGGAGGATTTGTCGATCCGCGTCGGAAAGCCCTTTCGCGAATGTGGGGGGCGGCATGCGTTCGTCCGCCGACTCTGAGCTGACCCGCCGCCAAAGCTCACTCTCCTCGGGCTTGCCGGGCGCGACGACGCCGATTTTTCCGGCTCCGCCGAGCAAGCCTTCGCGCGTGTCGAGCCGCAGGTCGGCCTTTCGCTTGTTCTTGTCAGGACCATGGCAGGCAAAGCAGCGGTCCGCAAGAATCGGCCGCACGTCTCGATTGAATTCGATCACGGCGGGCGGGGGTGACGCGTGCGGTTGCGATGCCCCGGATGCCCGGCGACTTGCGAGCGTTGCCAGCAGGCATGCCAGTGGCAGAAGGACGACCGGTCGGAGGGATCGTGCGTTCATAGCCGTGCGAACGGGCGCTCGTTCGGTGCTCGGGAGGGCTTGCGGGCGGGATGCGCGTCACAAGAGGCATATCCATCCTACTCGACTGGCAAGCCTCGGCCCAGCATTCGAGTCGTTTCGCCCGTGGGGCTGCACAGGCGTTCTGAAGGGGCGGCAAGTGGCGGCCCTACGGCCTTCGCGCGATGTGGCGATCAATCGAGGGAGACTGAGGAGTGGCCACAAATTTTGCAGAACCGCGGCACTCGGCGGGTGAAGATTCGGTTACCGGCCGAAGTAGCCGATTGACAGATAGACCGTGAGTGCACGTCCTGGGCGAAGAGTGACTCCAAAGGAGCAAAGCGTGGAGGTCTCGCGTCTCGATTTGGCTTCTGAACTGCGACTGCGCCGCTGGGCTCGCTTGAACTACGTCCCGCCCGAAAGGCGTCCGGGCTCGTGGCATCCGATCGTCCTGGCTGAGATGCAATGCCGCGACGCGGAACTAGAAGAACGCGCAGAATCCTTGCCGCAGGGCACGCGCTACGTGCCGTTAGCGCCCGGCCGCGGCCGGATTTGAGTTCCCGAGCAGCGCCGACCGACGCGTGAAAGTGCGGATTGCGCCGGAGAGTAGTGCCCAGCACCGTTCGTCGCTCACAAGAGAGTGTTCTGCGTCTCCGGCGGCAGAATGCAGTCCGGGTCGTCGTTGCGGGCGTTATTCACGCGCCGGCTGACTGGTCGGAGGCGCATTTCGTCACTTGGATAGGGCGTTAGGAGCGACTGCAAAGCCGCAG
>DASPSM010000689.1:0-3563 GCA_035623955.1 Planctomycetaceae bacterium | reverse complement strand
GCCAAGAACGAGCGGCTGGTGTGCACCCGCGGGTACGGTCGGGCGAGCCTCGTGGGCAGCGTTCCCGTCGAGCCGACGATGCCGGCCACCATCATGAGCGTCAGCAAAGCGCTGACCGCGACGGCGGCCCTCACGCTGGTGCGCGATGGGAAGCTGCGCCTCGATGATTTGGCGTTCAAAATCCTGCAGGATGGTCCGCTCCTGGCTCGGGGCCAGTCGGTCGATCCGCGGCTGCACAAGATCACTGTCCGCCAGTTGATGAGCCACACCTCCGGGCTGTTCAATGTCGTGGAGACGCTGAATGATCCCGGCCGCTTCCACGCTCTGGCCCAGCAGGGCCGCATCCAACTCATCCACGGAAGGATCGGACAGAACGACCTCGTTCGCGTCGGCATGGGACACAAGCTGCTGTTCGAGCCCGGAAGCAAGTTCAGCTACTCGGGGCAAGGCATGCAGGTGCTCGGTCGCATCGTCGAGAAAGTCGGCGAACTGCGCCTCGACCGATACATCCAGCGGCACATCTGCGGCCCGCTGTCGATGCACAGCTATTACGTCGGCTCTTACCTCAAGGACGACCAGTACCACCGCTTCCTGAAGCCCAACCGCGAGGGTCTCTACGCGATGTGCCCGGCGATCTACGACAAGAAACAGAAACGGCATCGCCCGCCGAGCGACTCGAGCGGCGAGTACGTTTCCTGGGGCCAGGCCGACGCGTGTGGCTGGGGATCGATGAGCGCGATCGATCTGTTGCGCTGGGTGACTTTTTTCTTCGACCTCGTCGGGCCCGAGTTAAGCAAGGAAGCGACGGATCGGCCTTGGGTCGTCAACGACCAGGGCAAACGCGTTCAAGGGGGCGTGGGCCTCGGCTGGTTTGTCTACGGGGGTGGCGACGGCAAGGCTGGGATCAATCACGAAGGCGCCTGGCCCGGCGAAAGGAGTTTCGCCGAGCACCGGCCCGGCGGCGGGAGCTTCGCCGTGTTGGTGAATTCTGACGACGATCCGCAGGTCGGCAAGATCATCGACGCGCCCCGGCAGTTTCTGAACAAGCTCAAAACGTTCCCCGACGGCGCACCGGATTGGAAGGATTATGGCTTCGTGGAGCCGCACCTTTAAGTGATTGAGCCACACGAACTGACTCCCTCGGAGTGCCGCTTGAAGGACGTGCATGCGATGGCCAACTTTTCGCGACGCAGTTTTTGGCCCCATCGCCGCCGGGTAACGCCGACCGCGTTGAATGCACGGAACCTTTACAACTCAGCCAACGTTCCAAATGAGTGCTTGCGGAGTCCGGGCCGCTGGAGGTTAGTCAAGTGAAGCGAGTGCTCATTCTCAGCGCGATTGGCTTGGGCGTTCTTGGGCTGGTTGCGGCCTACTCTGACAACACAGAACAGGCGAAATTCTCCACGCGGGCGGAGAACGAGGCAGACGCCCGCAAGCGGAAAATCGAGGTGGAGCTCAAAGAACTGGGCGAGCATCCGTGGGCGGGAAAATATTACGAGGGTGACGGCCTGGGCGTCGGCGTTTCGCTCTGGATTGCGCCGAAATCGGGGTTTGTGTTTGAGTGGCACGGCTGCCTTGGTGTCTACGACCGTAACTACGGCCCGGTTTCCGTTGCCGACAAGAAGCTCCAACTATCATTTACGTTCCCGAATACGAGGGAGGGATTCCAGGGCCTGTCCCCTGAGTTGATTCCGGTTTCGTGGGGACAACGAAGGTACCTGGTGCCTCCCGATAGGATTGTTGACTTCTGCAACAGCGTGAATGCGGGCAACGAGCCACGCAAAGGAATCTACGGCCTTCATCTGCTGCGTCGTGGCGACGAAAAAAAATCCGTTCAGGGATGGCCGAACATTCCGCGCGAATTCGATCGATATCTGCTGAAACAAGCGATTTCCACTGAAATCGTGGCCGTCGGCGCGGTGCAGACGCGGCCGAGCGCCGCCGACTGGAAATTCAAGGACACGCGTGTGACCCTGAAAGGAGGAGAGGACCTCGGCCTTCGCAAAGGGATGGAACTTCACGTCACCGCACCCGACGACGTGGTTGAGTCGATTAGCGTTCGTGAAGTGAAGGAACACACGTCTGAGGGGGTAATGACTGGGATTGGCGTCGAAACCCCGAACCCAAAGGTGGGCTGGAAACTCTCAACTCAGCCCCGATGGGCGCGGCCCGGCCAAACAGCGGACAATGCGGGCAAACCCGGCGGTCAGTAGACTCGTGCGGAGGCCGCGGTTTTGCGCGAAGCTCTCTATTGGACGCGTCCCCGACGAGTGCCCTTGAGTCGCCGAGTTCACAGGTCAAGAGTAAAGGGCAAAGATTGTCCTTGGCGGGCCGCGTGAGGACATGGATGTGATGGCTAACTCCGTCTCGCGACGCCGGTTTTTGGCCGGCGTTCTCGCGAGCAACGCGGTGGCGGCTTACGGACAGGTTGCCGGGCCGCCTCGCTCCAAGAACCGTCCTCCCGCCGGGCCGCGTCGACCGTCGACTCCCGCCGAGCAGGAAGCGAAACTGTGGCTGCCGGCGACGCATGGCGAAGGGTCCGGCGCAACCTTCGTCAATTCGCCGGACTGGGCCCGCAATGCCCCCGGATGGTACATCCCGTCAACGGTGAGCGCCGGGGCGTGCATGCTGCAGTTTCCTCTGGTCACCTTCCTGCCCAATCTGATTCACAATTTCCGAGAACTTCCCTCGTTGCTGACCCAAGCGAAATCGCTGGGAACTAACGTCGTCTATCTGGTCGATTGGTACGACGCCAATGGGCAGGTCCCCCCGATCCATTATTGGATGTACAAGGGCGACTACATTCCCCGCTCCGATCTGGGCGGGGCCGCGGCACTCAAGGAGGGAATCTCCGCCGTTCACGCGCAGGGCGGGCGCGTCGTTTTGTATGTCGAGGGATTCATCATCATCCAGACGTCGCGCATCGGCGCGAGCGACGGAGCCGCGTGGTCGATCATTGGACCCAAGGGGCCTCTCGTCGAGCCGTATCCGGGGCATTGGAAGCCCTGCCCGGGGGCGCAAGGCTGGCTGACTTACATCGAGGGAGTCGCACGCCGCATTGGCGGATACGGGGCCGACGGCATCTTCCTCGATTCGCAGGGTTTTCAGAAGGATTGGAAGTGCCTCTCCAAAAAGCACGGGCATGCGCCCGGCCGTGCGGAGGTCTTTAATAACGGCTGCACGAATCTGGTCCGCCGAGTCCGCGCTGCCCTGCGCGAAGGCAATCCGGAGGGGATCGTCTTCATCGAGGGCCCTACAATGCCGCGACTGTTCCGCTTCGCGGACGGATCGCTCGACTGGGGGATCGACACGCTCTCCAAGCGCTGGTTGTGGGACGACCAAGGGAAGACTGACACTCTTACGACGGGTTACTGCCTCGACGACTGGAACCAGATCATCGCCATCGGGGCCAAGCTGGCGTGCGGATCGCAATTTTTGAAGATGCCGCCCGGCGCCTCCGCCCAGCAGTTCCTCGCCCAGTTCCTCGACAAGGAGCTGCCGGAAAAGGCCGCCGACTTAAAGCACGTGGCTCACCACGCCTTTTGGGGTCTGCATGCCTGGCG
>DASPSM010000683.1:0-2197 GCA_035623955.1 Planctomycetaceae bacterium | reverse complement strand
CCCTCGCCGGCGCCCAAACGGACATTTTCGCCATCTCCCTGCTCGTAGGCCACGCCGAAGGCCCAATGTTTTGCGTTTCCGCGGGCTCCTTGGGCTGTTCTGTGAATATCCTCACAATCCGCATCCCGACCGCATTGGTTGACTCAAGGCCACATCTCAAGGTTGTGAGACTCCAACTTTTCCCTGTTCCCGTCTCCCTTCGCGGACTTCGGCGAGCTCAGTCGAGCCGGAGAGGGGTGAGGGGTGAGGGGTGAGGGGGCCGCCTCCTGCCCGCGACGCTCAAGCCGCTTGCCAATATCGCTACATATCTGTATCGTAATTGGCGGGCGGCTCTTCCGCAGCGACTGCTCTCGTGGAGATCGTGAATGGCGGCACCCCCTGCAAAACGCCACAACTCTCGCCCTGCGACCGGCCCCGGGCGACCGCGGAGCGAGCTCGCCGATCGGGCTATTCTGGCGGCGGCGCTCGAGCTGTTCGTCGAGCATGGCATCGACGGCACCAGCATTGAGCAAGTTGCCGAGGTCGCCGGCGTCGCGCGGACGACCGTCTACCGCCGCTGGACGTCGAAAGAGGCCCTGATCGCACAGGCGATCGCGGAAGCTCGCGGCCTGCCCGAGCAGGAGGCGATCGCCACTCGGCTGCCACTCGACAAGCTGGGCCAGCGGCTGGCCGAAGCGCTCGTCGACACGGTGACTGCACCGGGGTACCGCAAGATCGTCGCCCGACTGATCGGCTCGCTCCCCACCTGCCCCGAGTTGATGGCCGTCTATTGGGACAGGTACGTGCTCCCCCGCCGCCAGATGGTGCAGCAGCTGCTCGAGCAAGCCCGCGCCGCTGGCCTGCTTCGCAAAGAGGCCGACGCGGAGACTCTGCTCGATCTGATCGGGGGCGCGATCATGTACGACCTCTTGATCCGGCCGGGCAAACGCGCCCGTGTCGAGATGCGGGAGTATTTGCTCAAAGTGCTCCGCGAAATTGGACTAAGCGACGGGACGCCGCGCGCTCGGTCGCGACGCAAGCAGATGCCGACGCCCTAAAGGACTACGCCATGGATGATTTCAAGAACAAGGTTGCGATCGTCACCGGCGGCGGAATGGGGCTCGGGCGGGCCCTCTGCACGGAACTCGCGCGGCGAGGGGCCACGGTCATTGTCGCGGACATCAAGGCAGACGCCGCCCGGGAAGTCGCCGAACGCATCACGAAGGCCGGCGGCCAGGCGCGATCGATCGAAATCGACGTTTCCGACCGACAGGCCGTCGTCCGCCTCGTCGCCGACACCCAAGCACAGTTCGGGCATCTCGATTTGATCATCAACAACGCCGTCACGGTGATCGGCGGCGACGCCCGCGACATCTCGCTGATCCAGTGGGACCGCACGCTGGCCGTCAACCTGCACGGCGTCCTTTACGGCACGATCGCCGCCTATCAAGCGATGGTCCGCCAGGGGCACGGGCAGATCGTCAACATCTCGTCGCTAACCGGCCTCTTCCCCCAGCCCGGCAACGCCCCCTATTGCACGGCCAAACACGCCCTCGTCGGCCTCTCGCTTTCGTTGCGATTCGAGGGGGCGGACCTCGGCGTGAAAGTGAACTGCGTCTGCCCCGGCGACATGAAGACCGACATCTACGAAAACATGACGGTCATGAACATGGACCGCGAAACCATCATTCGCGTCAGCCGCCGCTCCCACTTCCTCATGCCCCAATGGACGGCCGAAGAAGCCGCCGACGAAATCCTCCGCGGCGTCGCCCGCAACAAACCGCTGATCATCTTCCCGCGAATGGGCCGAGTAATCTGGCGCCTGTACCGCGCCTGCCCGAGCCTGATTTATTGGATTTCGCTGTACCGGACGAGGATGTTTCGGCGCGTCAGGATCGAAGCTAAGGGTTAGATCGCTGCCGGTGACTTGCGTGACGGTCCCGTCAATGAACGAAGCGAAACGCCTCCTCTCCCGCTTTTCCTTCTAGAAGGCCGTCACGCTGAAGGGACAAGTCCAGGCAGGTGTGGCGACCAAGAGGTAAATCGAGCCAACGAGCAGCAGCGGCGCCGAATAAACGCCCGGCATCATTCGCTTCATGTAGAGTGAGCCCAGCACGTGGAGGAGCCCATTTCCAAGCATTAGGATCGCAAAGGCGTAGGACAACGGCGTCATCCAACTGGCTGTACGCCAGGCGAATGGAGTCAGGCAGAGCAGGAG
>DASPSM010000676.1:0-3627 GCA_035623955.1 Planctomycetaceae bacterium | reverse complement strand
AAACGTCACCAGGAAGAAGAGGTGGCACGTCACGCCGTAGAAAAAGAAGAGCCATCGTTTCATGGCGATTCCTCGATTGTCATCAGAGACAGCGAGTGTCTTCGCGAATCGACTATCCGCCGATTTTACCGCGATTGAGTCGGTCTGGCGTCGGATTCGACCACGCTTTCTTGCGGGCTGGCCGCATGACGTTTTTGGCTCCCACGCAGAGCCTGCAGGAAAAAACACCTGCGGACAAGCCGCGACTCGACTGAGCTCGCCGAAGTCCGCTACCACCCTGGAACCCCGGCACCATCGCTAAGGATTGCGCAGGTTGCCACCATCGTGCCGCCCGGTCAGAATGGCTGGGCGGTTTGCTGCCACGCTCGGCGGCCCTGAAGGAGCCCAATCATGTTCAACCAGGTCGATTACGCCATGGTCATCGTTTCGGACATGGGCCGTTCGGTCGCATTCTATCGCGACACGCTGGGCCTTAAGCTCAAATTCGAGTCCCCCGGATGGAGCGAGTTTGATACGGGGGCCACAACCCTCGCGCTGCATTCGGGTGCCCCGGCGTCGCAGAGCGGGACCGCTCCCCGAGGTCCCGTCGCGGGCACGTGTTCGCTGGGTTTCTCGGTGACGGATCTCAACAGCACCTACGCGGAGCTGCGCAAACGAGGAGCCAACTTCGTGATGCCGCCGACTGAGCGGGGCGACGAAGGGATCCGGCTGGCCGTGTGCGTCGACCCGGACGGCCTGGGCATCTCGTTTGCGGAACCGCTGGCTCGCGAGACAACCGGCCCGCGCTGAACCCTGAGCAACTTAAGAGAATTTGGCTGTGCCAGGGCTCAGCCAGTGCAACTCAATCGATTCGGCAAGCACAGCCTGCCCTAAATTGACGACTCAACTATGACTGCAGCTTGCAACTGGTGGGACGATTTTCGTGCGAAGATGCCCGTGGCCGAGCAATGGGCCTACTTTGATCACGCTGGCGTCGGGCCGCTGCCAGGTCCGACGGGGGACGTGCTGATCGAATTTGCTCGCGACAATGTCGCCAACGGCGTCGCCAACTGGTCTCGCTGGCGGGGGACCGTCGAGATCGCCCGGGAACTGGGGGCAAAACTCGTCGGTGCCGAGCCGGACGAAATCGCCGTCGTCCACAACACGACCGAGGGGATCAATTTCATCGCGGAAGGATTCCCCTGGCAGCCGGGCGACAACGTCGTCACCCTGTCGAGCGAGTTTCCGTCGAACCTGTACCCTTGGCTGAATCTCGCTAGCCGCGGCGTCGAGACGCGTCAGGTGAAGGCGGATGGGGAGCGGGTCGATCCGGCAGCCGTCGAGCGGGCCTGCGATTCGCGGACGCGCGTCATCGCGGTGAGTTGGATCGGCTACATGACCGGATGGCGGAACGACCTCGCCGCGCTGGCCGAGATCTGCACGCGCCGCAAACTCTTTTACTTCGTCGACGTGATCCAGGGGCTCGGGGTCTTTCCGCTCGACGTGCGGCAGCTCCCGATCGATTCGCTGGCGGCCGACGGACACAAATGGCTCATTGCGCCGGAAGGGGCGGGCCTGCTCTACGTGCGGAAATCGCGGCTGGAGATGCTGCGCACGATCGGCGTCGGCTGGAACAGCGTGCGGCAGTCGGGCGATTTCACCGATACACGCCTCGACCTCAAGACCGACGCCAGCCGCTACGAAGGGGGCTCGCACTGCCTGGCGGCGATTTGCGGGCTGGCCAAGAGCCTCGAACTGCTGATCGAGATCGGCCCCGACAAGATGAGCCAGCGCGTGCTGGAGATAACCGATCGCCTTTGCGAACGTCTGTCGCGCGCCGGCCTGCCGATCGCGAGTTGCCGCGACGCAGATCGCCGCTCCGGCATCGTCTCGTTCGACGTCCCGGGCCGCGACCCGCTGCAGCTCAAAAAGGATTGCCGCGCCCGCGGCGTGCTTCTCAACGCCCGCGCCGGCCGTATGCGGGCCGCCCCGCACGGCTATTGCAACGACGACGACATTGATCGGCTGCTGGAGGCGGTGACCGGCTGAGTCCCGGTCACTCCACGGGCGGTGGGCTTCGCGCCCTCGCGGATTTGGCCTAGGATAGTAGTTGACAATTGAGGCGATGGGGTTCGCCTTGAACCGCCGAATTCACGACACTGGCGGACAAACGCGACTCGATTGAGCTCGTCAAAGTCCAGTGCCACCCAGAAACGGCTGATGACCCCTACCGGAAGGCGTGCCTTCAGGTGGGGGATTTTTTTTGGTTTCACGAAGGTCGCGTGGCTCGGATTGTGAGTGTCACAGCCTATTGTCCGATTCCGGAGGAGCAATGAGGGACCTGATACAATCCACTGCGACGTTTCTCACGCCGTACGTTGCCATCGGAATCGCCGCCTCGGTCGGAGCGATCTTGCGTTATGTCGTGGGGGTCGTGTGCGGCCGGTTTTTCGGGACGGGATTTCCGATCGGCACTTTTGTCATCAACATCACGGCTTGCATTTTCATCGGCTGGTTCCTGACGATCATCCAGAGCCGCACGGTTTCCGACACCGTCCGCGTTGCCGTCGCCGTCGGTTTCATCGGGACGTACTCCACGTTTTCGACCTTCGCCTACGAATCGAGCGCGCTGCTGGAAGAGGGGGCGGGGATCAAGGCGATCGTGTACATGCTCGGCAGCCTGATCGGCGGAGTGGTCGCCGTGCGGCTGGGGATCGCGCTGGCCGGTCGCTGAACCACGAAGCTTGAGGCGGCAATGAGCCTTCGCGGCGAACAGGTCCTGTTACGGGCCTACTTGCAGAGTGCCGATCGGGCTCCGCATACGCCCACGTTCGAGCGGCTCGTTCAGGCGGCGCGGAAGCAGCACTTTGCCGGAGCGACGGTGCTCCGCGGCATCCTGGGATACGGTTCGCACGGGTTGATCAAACCGTCGGCGTGGAGCATCGTCGCTCACGTGCCGGTGATTGTCGAAATTGTCGACAGTCCCGAGCGAATCCTCAGCTTTGTCGAGGGACCGCTCGAACAGCTCATGGTCCACGGCATGGTGACGCTCGAACGCGCCAACGTGATGCTCTACCGCGACCGCCGGCACGACGAACCGAATACTCTGGCCCTCGGCGGATTACTCTCGCCCTTGTCCACGCTGCCTCGAATCGCAGAGAGGGGACCCATGAAAGTCAACGAGAACGGCATTCTCCTACGGATTTTTATCGGCGAGTCGGACCGCTTCGCGAACGAGCGCCTGTACGACGCGATCGTCGGCAAGGCGCGCGAACTGGGCCTAGCCGGGGCAACGGTGCTGCGCGGCACCGAAGGCTTTGGGGCGCACAGCGTCGTCCACAGCACGTCTCTGCTGGAGATGTCGACTGACCTGCCGATCGTCATCGAGATCGTGGACACCGAAGAGCAGGTCAAGCGGCTCTTGCCGCATCTTGAGGAAATGGTGCAAGAGGGGATGATCACGATGGAATACGTCGTAATCATTCTCTACCGGGATGGAGCGCCCGAGCGGGCCGCGACGCCGTGACCTCGGTTTTTTGTCGGGTGTGTCAAGCGAGCGCGGGCACACCATCTTCGCCTCTTCCAATCAGGTGCGTACGATCCCGGAGCCCTCACCCCGGCCCTCTCCCATCGGAATGGGAGAGGGTG
>DASPSM010000645.1:0-3193 GCA_035623955.1 Planctomycetaceae bacterium | reverse complement strand
CCATCACCCCATGTGCCGTGTATAGCGTGTGTTCCGTGAGCGGCTGGTCCATTGCCTTGGCCAGACCAAAGTCGATCACCTTGGGGACCGGTCGACCGTCGTAGAGGCAGACCAGGATGTTCGACGGCTTCAAATCGCGGTGAATGATTCCTTTCTGATGCGCGTGCTGCACCGCCTGGCAGACTTGCGTGAACAGCTTGAGTCGCTCTTCGATGGTCACCCGGGCACGATCGCAATAGTCCGTGATGGGCACCCCTTTGACGTATTCCATCACGAAGTACGGGTGTCCCTGGTCCGTGACGCCTCCATCGAGCACCTTGGCGATGTTCGGATGATCCATGACCGCGAGGGCTTGCCGCTCAGCCTCGAAACGCGACAGCACCTGCCGGCTGTCCATGCCCGGCTTGATGAGTTTGATCGCCACGCGCCGGCGAACGGGTTGCAGCTGATCGGCGGCCCACACCGTTCCCATTCCGCCTTCGCCGATCTCTTCGAGCAATCGGTAGCGGCCTGCGATGAGCCTACCTGCCGGGGTCGCTGATGAATCGATCACGGTCGCGCGCGATCCAGCGGCAACTTCGCTGTGTTCGACGCCAGGCAATTTGCTTGGCTTGTCATGCGCTTGCAGGAGCGCCTCAACTCGCGCTCGCATCTCGTCGTCGCCCGCACACTGCGCGTTAAGGACCTCGGCCCGCTCTGCGGGGTCTTTGGATTGGACGGCCGCCAGAAAGACGGCTTGTTCGCGACTCGGGTCAACCGGCATGAACTCCCCTCGACCGATCCATCTTGCCTTGCGATGTGCATGACGCAATGTGTCGAAAAAATATCTCCCGGAATTCAGTTTCGATCGTGCCGCAGGCAAGCCTGGGCGTAGGTCGACTTTGGGCGCGAACCCGATATCGCGCAGCCACAACGAGTATACCTGCGTTGGAGCATTGGTCTTGAAACAATTCCGGGAGTCGAATGGATCGGCTTTGGAGTGGGCTCAAGCACCTCGGAGGGAACGCAACCAAGGTTCCTCCGAGGCTCGCGGTCGACAGCACCAAACTCGATCGCCATATAGCGCTCGACCTACCTGCACGAGGGGCCCGATCGAAAAACGTTCGAATTCCGCCGTTGGCCGGCCGGCATTTTGGCCAGCCTCGAGCGCTGACGGCCCAATTCCGTCAAAAGGCATGAGAATCCGGTACGCAGAACTGGGTGCCGAAATACGGATGAGTTTTCGGCGTCGGCCACGGCGGCACTTATCGGTCGGTTTTCGCCGTTCACGGAAAAGGGTTGAGTTTCCGGGAAACGCCCCACGATCGGGATGGGGGTAATGCCCAAGTGGCCCTGCAACATTCCCGCTTTGCGAGAGCCCATTTTGACCCACCAAACGGCCCTCCACGCACTTCGGCACTATTGCGAAGCACGCGCGCCGCACCGTAGTCTGGGAGCGCAATGCGAGGTTCTCTATGGACGCTCCGAGAGATCCTGTCGACGAGTCGCATCCCTCCCCTGCCGTAACCGAGATCGCCGAGCGCTTCCCTGAGCAGGTCGGCGGAGTCATCGGACCGTACAAGCTCCAGCAGAAGCTCGGCGAAGGGGGCATGGGCACCGTCTTCATCGCCGAACAGACTGCCCCCGTCCGCCGCATCGTCGCTGTCAAAGTGATCAAACCCGGCATGGATTCGTCCCTGGTGCTGGCGCGATTTGAGGCCGAGCGCCAAGCCCTGGCCTTAATGGACCATCCGAATATCGCGAAGGTCTTCGATGCCGGCACGACTGCGGAGGGCCGGCCCTACTTCGTCATGGAGCTTGTCAAGGGAGTGCCCATCACTCGTTTCTGCGACGACAGCCAGCTGACGCCGCGCGAACGCCTCGAGCTGTTCGTTCCCGTCTGCCAGGCCGTGCAACACGCGCATCAGAAGGGAGTGATACACCGGGACCTCAAGCCCTCCAACGTCCTCGTAGCTCTATACGACGACCTGCCAGTACCGAAGGTAATCGACTTTGGCCTGGCCAAGGCCACCGGTGACAAGCTGACCGAGCGGACGATGTTCACGACATTCGGATCGTTCGTGGGCACGTTGGAATACATGAGTCCCGAGCAGGCCAAGCTCAACGCGCTGGACATCGACACGCGGTCAGACGTCTACGCGCTCGGCGTGTTGCTCTATGAGCTGATGACTGGCACCACGCCGTTGCAGAAAGCCCGATTGAAAGAAGCGGCGCTAGACGAGTTATTGCGGGTGATCCGTGAGGATGAGCCCCCCAAGCCGAGCACGCGCTTGAGTCAATCCGGCGATGCACTGGCAATCGTGTCGTCGCGGCGTCGGACAGAGCCGGCCAAGCTCGGTAATCTCCTCCGTGGCGAGCTGGACTGGATCGTGATGAAAGCACTGGAGAAGGACCGCGCCCGGCGTTACCAAACGGCCACCGGGCTCGCTCGTGACATCCAGCGATACCTCGCCGACGAGCCAGTGGAAGCCTGCCCGCCCTCGACGGGCTACCGACTACGAAAGCTGGCCCGCAAATACAAGAAGTCGCTTGCGATGGCCGCCGCACTTGGACTCCTGCTGGTCGCCGGCATTGTGGTCAGCACAGGCGAGGCAGTACGCGCCACGCGCGCCGAAAACAGGGCCCGCATCGCTGAAGAGGCGGCGACCACAGAGCGCGATCGGGCCCTGGACGCCGAACAAAAGGCCGTTGCCGAGAAGGCGAATGCCCAAGGAGCGCTGCATTTCCTCATTAACGACATCTTGGGACAGGCCGATCCGCTCCGTGAACCGAATCGGGATCTCAAGGTGGCCACTCTACTCGACCGCGCGGCCAGTCGTCTTGAGCGTGAGGCGACAATGCCCGCTTCCGTCGAGGCCACCATACGAATGACCATCGGAAGAATTTATCGGGAGCTGGGAGAACTAGAGAAAGCTGGACCTCAGCTCGCGCACGCTTATAGCTTGCAGAGGCAGCACGCAGGGGAAGACGATCCCGACACACTTGAAGCGGCCTACGAATTGGCGTTGCTTCATTGGTCGAAGAGTGAGTTTGCGGAAGGAGAGGCTCTGCTCATTGCGGTGCTTGAAGGCAGACGCCGCTTGTATGGGGATTCTCACAAAGAGACGCTCTTGACGTGCCCCCATGGATGGAACCAGACGTTATGTTAGTTCTTCGGTCTTCTCGGCCCTGGAAGTCCAGCCGAGCGTAGCGA
>DASPSM010000643.1:0-2014 GCA_035623955.1 Planctomycetaceae bacterium | reverse complement strand
GCCCGCGCGCGTCAGTGTATTGCGACCCTTCGCGCCGTCGCTGCCGCCATCCAGGCCGAAAGGGGCAAACGCTCCGCGCCGCTCCGAGAGCATCGACACCGTGAGCGGACGCAAAAACTCCAAGCGGCGGACCACCCCATTCCCGCCGCGATGGCGGCCGTACCCACCCGACCCGGGCCGGATGCGGAATTCGCGGACGCGGACGGGGTATCGCCGCTCAATCACTTCCGGATCGGTGAGCCGCGTGTTCGTCATGTGAGTGTGAACGGCGTCGGCTCCGTCGGCGGTGGGCGTGGCCCCGCTGCCGCCGCAGATCGTTTCGTAATAGCCGAAGGTCGCGTCGCCGAAAGTCAGGTTGTTCATCGTCCCCTGGCTGGCAGCCGCGGCTTTGAGGGCCCCTAACAGCGTGTCGACGACGCGTTGCGACGTTTCGACATTCCCGCCGACGACCGCGGGAGATTGGGCCGGATCGGCCGCCGGCTCCGGATTGAGCAGACAGATCGGCAGCACGATCTCCACCGGCTCGAGCACGCCGGCGTTGAGGGGAATGTCTTCATTGATCAGACAGCGGAAGACGTAGAGGACGGCGGCCGTCACGATCGCGCGATTCGCGTTGAGATTGGTCGAAAGAACCGGTCCGGTGCCCGTGAAGTCGACGACCGCGCGATCGCCGCTCTTTTTGATTGTCACACAAATCGGCGTGCCGTCGTCGAGATGATCGCTGTGCGAGTAGGTTCCATCGGGGATACGCGCCAGAGCCGCCCGCATCTTTCGGGCGGCCGCCTGCTGAATATGCTCCATGTACGCCGCAACGACCGGCAGCGAATAGCGTTCCACGAGCCGCCGAAGTTGATTGGCCCCGATGGCGTTCGCGGCAACCTGGGCGGCGATATCAGTCAGATTGTCGTGCACGTTTCGCGTGGGATGCGGGCCCGACAAAAGGAGTTGCCGCAGATCGTCCTCGCGCGAGCAGCCCCGATCGACCAGCTTGAAATCGCTGATCAGCACTCCCTCGTCTCCCAGGACGCGAGAGAACGGCGGCATGCTGCCGGGAACGATCCCGCCGATCTCGGCGTGGTGCGCCCGGCTGGCGGTGGCAAACAGCAGTTCGCCCGTGCGCGAATCGTGGACGGGAGTAACGACGGTGACATCGGGCAGGTGCGAGCCGCCGCGATAGGGATCGTTGGTGACGAAGACGTCGCCCGGCGCGATGTCGCCAGCATGCGACAGAATGTGCTTGACCGTCTCGCCCATTGCCCCGAGGTGGACCGGGATATGCGGGGCGTTAACGACCAGCTGGCCCGAGGCGGAGAAGATCGCGCAACTGAAGTCGCGTCGCTCTTTGACGTTGGTCGAGATGGCGGTGCGTTCGAGGGTCGTCCCCATCTGCTCGGCGATCGACGCGAACAAGTTATTGAAAATCTCCAATTGGATCGGATCGGCTTCAGTGGAAATCGCGGCGGCATGCGGCCGCTCGCCATCGGTCAGCAGGAGTTCGCCGCGCGCGAGCACCGACGCCCGAAACCCCGGATCGACAACGACGGTGGCGGTCGGCTCGCAGACGATGGCCGGCCCGTCGAATTCATCGCCCGGCCGCACGTCGTCGCGCAAGAAGACGGGCGTCCGCTGCGCGCGGCCGGCAAAAATGACGTCGGTTGACTTTGCCGACTCGCGATGACGCTGGGTGATCGGTGCGGCCGGTTCATCGGGCGCGGGGAGAGCGCCGACGACTTCGACGCGCGCGGCGGTGATTTCGATCTCGCGCCCCTGATGCCGATAGCCGTACAGCTGCTCGTGCAGTTCCTCGTATCGCGCGGCGAAGTCGCCGTTATCGGGCAGGGGGACATTGAGCGCCGCCTCGACGCCCCGATAGCGCAGGTCGAGCGAGCGAATCGGTGGTCCGATATTCTCGACGGCCACTCCGTCCGCGAGGACTTCGCTTTGGGCCGTCTCTGCGAGTTCCCGCCAGAGCGGCTCAAGTTCGGCCAGTGCTTGCCGGGAATAGGGCCGGAGC
>DASPSM010000641.1:0-9589 GCA_035623955.1 Planctomycetaceae bacterium | reverse complement strand
ACTCGAGTCGGGACCGGCGGCCAGCGCTCCACTCACCGAGCAATCGCCGCTACGAACCGTGTTATTTCCCTACCGCGGGTCCGCCAGCTCGAAGGAGGCCCTGGAATTCTGGTACGAGAAGATTCTCGCCGAGCGGGTCGTCCTCGCGGATCCGAAACTCTCAGGGACCGTTCTGCGGCTGCCAAAGCTCTATGGTCCAGGCAACAACCAGGATCTCGCCACCGTTTTTCGGTTTCGCAACTACCCGAATTGGCGCTGGACGCACGGTTTCGTAGTCAACGTTGCCGAAGCGGTCGCGATTGCGGCGACGCATCCTGCCGCCCGCGGCCAGATATTCAATTTGGGCGAAGCCGAGACGCCCACCGTTGCCGAGCGGCTTGCGCGACTGCCTCCTTCCGAATTTGCCGCCGGTGCTTTCGATGACATGGATTTCGCCCACAACGTCGCGATGGACACGCGGCGCGTGCGCGAAATCTTGGGCTATCGTGACCTTGTTCCCGAAGACGAGGCGATGCGGAGAACACTCGCAGGCGACTTTCAGGACTTGCTCTCGTGATCGGCGGGTTGCGCTCAGACGAGTAGATCGCTCAGTCCGGCACAACATCTTGACCACCGCTTCGTTGCGCCTATACTTCGCGTCGCGATGGATCGCCCGATTCCGAGTTTCGCCGAGCTTGCAACCGATCGCCCGCGGCGGATGCCGATTCCCCGCAGCCGTCGGCTCACGATCGATGTGCTGCATTACCGCGCGAAGGTTCCGACCTGCGCCCACGATCGTTTGTGCGACTTCCGACGCGTTGCCGAGGCCCGCGAGCGCTGTCCGGTGCGGATTTCCTGGTCGATGATTTTCATCAAGGCCTTCGGTCTGATTGCAGCCCGCGTGCCCGTGCTGCGGCAGACGTACCAGCGCTGGCCTTGGCCGCACATCTACCAGCACCCGACGAGCGTGGCGATGGTCGCCACCCACCGCGACTTTCGCGGGGAGCCTTGGCTTTTCTGGAGCCGCTTCAGCTCGCCCGAGGCCAAACCCCTGGTGCGGCTCCAAGAGTCGCTCGAGAACTATCTAAATGATCCCGTCGAGGCGACCTTTCCCTGGCAATATCAGCTCAGCGGTTTCCCCACTCTCGTGCGGCGCTTCCTGTGGTCATGGACGCTGGCGATTGGCGGGCCGAATCGTGTCCGGCGGAGCGGCACATTTTTCTTGACGACCATTGCGGGGCACGGGGCCGAGATCCAGCACCCGCCCGCATTCCTCACAGCCAATGCCACCTACGGCCCCATCGACGAGAACGGCAAGAGCCGCGTCACGATTGCCTATGACCACCGTCTGATGGACGGCCGCCTTGTGGCCGGGGTGCTCGCCGGAATCGAAGAGGCGATGAACGGACCAATCGTGGCGGAGCTCGATTCGATCGCTGGTTCGATCACAGGTGCGCCGACCGCACGGGCCGCCTGACGGTCGCTCCGTCGCCCGAGCATCAAGAGGTCCACGGATGGACATGTTCGTCATCGAGGGAGGCGTCCCGCTCTCCGGCACGGTTGCCGTCAGCGGGGCCAAGAACTCTGCGCTGCCGCTGATGGCCGCTGCCCTTGCTACCGAAGGGAAAACAGTTTTGCGCGGCGTTCCGCGCCTGGTCGACGTCGAGACCCTTTCGCTCCTCTTGCAGACGCTCGGTGTGCAGGTTCGTCGTGATGACCACGACGCGCTGACGCTCGAAGTCGTCGACGAGCGGCCTCACGTCGCCGATTACGAACTCGTGCGGCGGATGCGGGCCGGTTTTTGCGTCCTGGGACCGCTGCTGGCCAGGCGCGGCCGGGCCTGCGTGTCGATTCCGGGCGGCTGCAACATCGGCAATCGTCCCATCGAGCTGCATCTCAAGGGGCTGCGCGCATTGGGCGCGGACATCTCGATCGAGCGCGGTTACGTGATCGCACGCGCCGAACGCCTCCGCGGAGCCCACATCGATCTGCGCGGGCCCTTTGGCAGCACCGTGACGGGAACCTGCAACGTGATGGTCGCCGCGGCTCTAGCCGACGGTTCGACCACGATCGAGTCGGCCGCCTGCGAACCGGAAGTCGTCGACCTTGGGAACTTCCTCAATGCGATGGGAGCTCGAATTACCGGTCTGGGAACGCCCATCCTCCGGATCGACGGCGTGCGGTGCCTTGCTGCCGCGCAGCACACGGTCATTCCCGATCGCATCGAAGCTGCGACGATCATGATCGCGGCGGCGATCACGCGCAGCCGAGTCAGGCTCACCGGCGTCCGTCCAGCTCAAATGACGAACGTGCTGGACAAATTGCGGCAAATCGGAGTCGCGATCGACCTGAGAACGGACGCGATCGACGTTTGCGGCAACGAACCGTTCCGCCCAGTCGATTGCGTGGCGCTTCCCTACCCCGGGCTGCCGACCGATCTGCAGGCGCAGTTGACGGCCCTCCTGGCCACAGTGCCCGGCGTGAGCGTCGTTACCGACAAGATCTTTCCCGATCGCTTCATGCACGCCCCCGAGCTCGTTCGGATGGGCGCTCGCATCCGCCGAGAAGGGAACAGTGCCGTCATCGACGGAGTCGATCGGCTCAGTGGCGCGTGCGTGATGGCCTGCGACCTCCGGGCCAGCGCGGCACTGGTGCTGGCCGGCCTGGCCGCGTCGGGCACGACCGTCGTCCGCCGTATTTATCATCTCGACCGCGGCTACGAGCGGCTCGAAGCCAAGCTCGCGCAGCTGGGAGCGAAGATCATCCGCACGAGCGACGAGCCGGCGCACTTCCCCGAGAGCCTGCGGCTTGCCGAGGAACGCGCTCAGCCCATTCGGACGTTCGACGCGCGCGAGCCGCTCAGCGGACCCAAGTGGTTCCAGCAGTTGCGCTCGGATACGCTTAAGAGTGGGCACGATTGTTAGCGACGTTTCCGCGAGCGGTTCGCCGTGGGGATCAGCCTGCCGGTTCTTAGGCAATGGATCTCGAACGCTACAGCAAGCAGGTTTTATTCAGCGAAATCGGCGAAGCCGGGCAGCAGAGATTGCTGGCCAGCCGGGCGGTCTTGTTCGGCTGTGGCGCGCTCGGCAGCGTTCTGGCGGAGACTTTGGTTCGGGCCGGCGTCGGATGGCTGCGGATCGTCGATCGTGATTTCGTCGAACTCAGCAATCTGCAGCGACAGGTTCTCTTTGACGAGTCCGATGTGGCCGCCCGCTTGCCCAAGGCGGTCGCGGCGGCCGACAAACTCAGGCGAATCAACAGCAGCGTGACGATCGAGCCCGTCGTGACCGACGTCGATCACACGAACATTCTCTCGCTCATCGAAGGCGCCGACCTGATTCTCGACGGCTCCGACAATTTTGAGCTGCGTTTTTTGATCAACGATGCCTCGCTCGATACGGGCAAGCCCTGGATCTACGCAGGAGTCATCGGCAGCCACGGACAGGTGATGGCGATCTTTCCCGGCGATTCGGCCTGCCTGCGCTGCCTCATCGAGCGTGTGCCCGACGCGGGCAGCAGCGAAACCTGTGATACCGCGGGAGTCCTGGGGCCAGCCGTTCAGGTGGTTGCGTCGCTCGAAGCGGTTGCCGCGTTGAAGATCCTTACCGGCCAGCGCGACAAAGTATCGCGGACCCTGAGTTACGTCGACGTCTGGGACGGCACACTGCGGCAACTGAACGTGAGCGATCTTCGCGAACGGGCCGATTGCCCCGCCTGCAAACACGGCGAGCGGCTGTGGCTGTCAGGTCAACAGGGTTCGCGCACGAGCGTGCTGTGCGGTCGCAACGCCGTCCAAGTCTCCCCGACCCAGCGTGGCCAGCTGGCCCTCGACGAGCTTGCCGCACGACTCGAAAGTTCGGGCGACGTCCAGGTCAACGATTATCTGCTGCGACTCGCGCCCCACGGCAGCCCGTTTGAGCTCACCGTCTTTCGCGATGGCCGAGCGATCATCAAAGGCACGAGCGATCTGGCCGTCGCGCGGGGCGTGTACTCGCGGTACATCGGCAGTTAAGGCCTGCGGTCCACTCACATCCCGGCGTGCTCTTTCACGAAACCGGCCAGAGTCTGGGCGACCACTTGTTCCGGCTTATCGAAGCGAATGCTGATTTGGTCGCGTCCGTTGCCGGTCGACGAGATTTCCCTCGCGCGGCCCAGGTCGGTGATCCGGCCCAGAGCCACTCGGCCCGCTTCGTTATAGAGTGACAAGTCGACTCCGTGCCGCCGCTTGGTGTGCACCGCCGCCCAGACCGCGTCGGTGTCCTTGCGTCGGAAGTACACGACCTGCTTGTTGCCCCAATCGATTTCCGCCTGAGGGTCGGCTGACTGCAGCAAATCGAAGAGCCGCTCGAGCAATTCGGGCTCCCAGTGGATGCGCTTGCCGCTAGGAAAGCCTTTCCGCGAGACGTGCCACTTGCGGCCCAAAACTTTCCATGGCGTCAGCTCCGCGGGATTGAGTTTCTTGCGACTGATTGCGGCCAGGAATGCGTCGGCCGCCTTCACGAGAAATTTGTCGAACGCGGGCGTCTCGATCTCGCGGAGCCAGTGAACGGTGACGGCCACTTCCTGCCAGGAACCCTTCACATTCCGGATGCGCACGCGATCGGCCCGGCCGTAAACGGGCAGCTCGTCGAGATCATCGAGCGATTTGAGAGCCAGTTGTTGCTGCAACACATCCTGGTCAAAGGTCTTTCTTGGAATACGAAACCGTAGCGTGAGCAACCATTCGTCGCCCGTCAGCGCGTGCAGGAACCAGACGCCCGTCCGTTCTTTGCCGGTGATTTCGACGACCGAGCGGTCGTTCCAATCGGCCGGCGAGAAGCCGGGGCGAGCTTCGAGCCAGTCGACGACCTTTTCGAGCGCGGCCGCTTCCCAGCGCGGCGGCTTGCCGTTGTGCGCCACGTGGTCGACCGTGTGCCAGCGTCGCCCGTCGGTCTGCCAGGGCATCTTGGATTCGCGGCCGACGTCGCGCAGATCGAGATCGCCTTCGCGCTTGGCCTCCGCCTCGGCGGCACTGAAGAGGTCTCGGTCAGAACGAGTCCCCGATTTCAGCACCGGCGCCAGGAACTCGCCGGTGTGCGAGCGAAGGGCCTGGCCGCCCTGTTTGCCGTTCGACTTTTTCAGCTCCTTGGCGCGGGCCACGACTTCCTCGGGAGTGCCCGTGGCCACGATCAGGCCGCCCGCGTCGCCGGCCTCGGGTCCGACGTCGACGATCCAGTCGGCCGTTTTAATCACGTCGAGATTGTGCTCGATGACCACGACCGTGTTCCCCTGCTCGACCAGACTGTTGAGGACTTTGAGCAGCTTGTCGATGTCGTCGAAGTGCAAGCCGGTCGTTGGCTCATCGAGAATGTAGAGGGTCTTTCCCGTGTCGGGACGTGCCAACTCGGCAGCCAGTTTCACGCGCTGAGCCTCGCCGCCGGAAAGTGTCGGGGCGGACTGCCCCAGAGTCAGGTAATCGAGGCCAATCGCACACAGCGTGGCCAGGTAGCGGCGAATCCGCGGGATATTCTCGAACAGCTCCAGCGCCTGCCCGATCGGCATCTCCAGCACGTCGGCGACCGAACGGCCTCGATACTGGACCGCCAGCGTTTCGCGGTTATACCGCTTGCCGCGACAAGTCTCGCATTCGACCCACACATCGGGCAAAAAGTGCATCTGGATGCACTTCTGACCGTTGCCCTCGCAGTCGTCGCAGCGGCCTCCCGGTCGGTTGAAGCTGAATCGCGCGGGTCGATAACCGCGGACCTTTGCCTCGGGCAGTCGCGCGAACAACTCGCGGATTGAGTCGAACACGCCCGTGTAAGTCGCCGGGTTCGACGCTGGCGTGTTCCCCAGCGGCTGCTGGTCGACGACGATCACCTTGTTGATGAGTTCCAGCCCGGTGAGTTCTTCGTACGGTCCCGGCGTCTCGCCCGCCCGATTGAGTTTCTTCGCCACGGCCCGAGCCAGCGTGTCCTCGATCAGTGAACTCTTCCCCGATCCGGAAACTCCCGTCACGCACACGAATGTGCCGAGCGGAACGCGCAGGTCGACGTCGCGAAGATTGTTGAGCCGGGCCCCCTTGAGATCGAGCCAGCCGCCGCCCGGCGGCAAATCCGACACGCCGAAGATTCGCCGCGTGGCCGGAATCGGGATTTCTTTGCGACCGGAGAGATACTGCCCGGTAAGCGACGCGGGTGATTTCGAGACGGCCGTGGGCGTCCCCTCAGCGGTGATCGTTCCGCCGAAGCGCCCGGCCCCGGGGCCAAAATCGTAAAGCCGGTCGGCCGCGGCGAGGACTTCCCGGTCGTGCTCGACCATCACGACCGTGTTGCCCAAGTCTCTCAGCCGCCTCAGCGCTTCGAGCAAGCGGCCGTTGTCGCGCGGGTGCAGGCCGATCGTGGGCTCGTCGAGCACATACAGCACACCGGTGAGCGCCCGGCCGATCTGCCCAGCCAGGCGGATTCGCTGCGTCTCTCCCCCGGAAAGGGTGGGCAGCGGCCGAGCGAGCGTGAGATACTCGAGGCCGACGTCGACCAGAAATCCCAAGCGGCTCGTGGCTTCATTCACCAGATCGCCGGCCACCTTTTTCTGGGCCGCCGAGAGCGGAATCCCTTTCAGGAACGCCAACGATTCGTTCAGCGGCATCGAGCAAAGCTGATAAATCGTTCGGTCGAGGAACCGCACGGCGGCCGCGTCGGCCCGCAGCCGGCTGCCGCCACACCAAGAGCAGGGAACTTCTCCGACAAGTTCATGCAGCTTTTGGCGATACGCGTAGGAGACTCGGGACGACTCTTCGATCGCCGGGAAGAGCCCCTTGTACTGGAATTTCCAGTCCCACTTCTTACCGACGGTGATCCAGCGGTCGCCCGTCCCGTGTAACACCAACCGCTGCTGAGCCGGCTCCAGCCGCTCGAATGGCACGTCGAGCGGGATCTTGAATTGCCTGGCCCACGCGTCGAGCATCTTGGCGAAGAGCGGATTCTGCTCGGGGTTCGGCCACGCGGCGATCGCCCCGTCCGAGAGGGGTCGCTTGGCGTCGGCGATCAAGGCGGCAAGATTGGTTCCCTGTTCCGTCCCCAAGCCTTCGCACGATGGACACCAGCCGAGCGGGCTATTGAACGAAAAACTGTTCGGCGTCAGTTCCTCGAAGCTGCGGCCGCATTGATGACAGGCAAAGTGCAGGCTGTAGCGGTCGACAATCCACTCTTCGTCCGGCAACGAGTCGTCGACGCGGGCGACGTAGATCGCTCCACGCCCCAAGTCGAGGGCGGTCTCGATCGAACCGGCGATGCGCGAGCGAGCTTTGGGGTCGACCGCGATCCGATCGATCACGATTTCGACCGCGTGTTTGCGGCGACGATCGATCTGCGGCACATCTTCGAGCCGATAGATCTTGCCGTCGATCCGCACCCGCAGAAAGCCCTGCAGCTGCACTCGCTGCCAAAGCGTGTCGTAGCTCTGGCCCACCGCAACTTCCTGCGGTGCGAGCAAAATCACCCGCGTTCCTGCCGGCAGAGTAAGCAGCTTGTCGACGATCTGGTCGGAAGTCTGCGTCTCGACGGGGATGCCGCAGTCAGGGCAATAAAGCTTGCCGAGCCGCGCATAGAGAATCCGCAGATAATCGTAAATCTCGGTGACGGTGCCGACGGTCGAGCGGGGCGTATGGCCGGAGGCCTTTTGCTCGATGGCGATCGCCGGCGAAAGGCCATGGATGTGGTCGACCTTGGGCTTGGGCATTTGGCCCAAGAACTGGCGGGCGTAGGCCGAAAGTGACTCGACGTAGCGCCTCTGCCCCTCGGCGTAGAGCGTGTCCATCGCCAGCGACGACTTCCCGCTGCCGCTTGGGCCGCAGAAAACGCTCATCCTCTCGCGCGGCACGCGGACATCGACGTGCTGCAGGTTGTGCTGGGCGGCTCCGCGGATCACGATTTCGCTCGTGGACGCGTCGTTCTGTGCAAGAGCGTCGGCTTCATCGGCAAATTGCCAGCGACCGGCAGGAACCGACGCGGCGGCGATCCCCGTCGCTTTGACCTTCTTGTTGGCCGCCTTCGGAGTTGAAGCTGCGGCCAAACGCGTCGCGGGAAGAACCGCTCGCAGGGCCTGTCCGGTGTACGACTCGGGGCAAGCGGCGACGTCTTCGGGCGTGCCAGCGGTAACGATCTGGCCGCCCCCCGAACCTCCGTCGGGCCCCAGGTCGATGACCCAGTCGGATGTCTTGATCACGTCGAGATTGTGCTCGACCACGACCACGGTGTTGCCAGCGTTTACGAATCCGTGCAGGACTTCCAGCAACTTCTGGATGTCGGCAAAGTGCAATCCGGTCGTTGGCTCGTCGAGCAGATAAAGCGTGCGCCCGGTTGACCGCTTGCCCAGCTCCCGCGCGAGCTTGATCCGCTGCGCTTCGCCGCCGGACAAAGTCGGTGAAGGCTGCCCCAGTTTGATGTAATCGAGTCCGACGTCGTGCAGCGTTTGCAACAAAGCGGTGATATTCGGAATATTCTTGAAGTGCTCGAGCGCTTCCTGAACGTCCATTTCGAGGACTTCGGCGATCGTGGCTCCTTTGTAGCGGACCTCGAGCGTTTCACGTTTGAAGCGATGTCCCTGGCAGACGGGGCAAGTGACCCAGACATCGGCCAGGAAATCCATCTCCAGGCGATTCGCTCCGCGCCCTTCGCAGGCTTCACAACGGCCGTCGGCCACGTTGAAACTGAAGCGTCCCGGCTTGAACCCCCGCATTTTCGACTCGGGAAGTTGCGCGAAGAGGTCGCGGATCAGGTCGAACAGCTTCACATAAGTTGCCGGGTTCGAGCGGGGTGTGCGGCCGATCGGCGACTGGTCGATGTCGATGGCCTTGTCGAGATGATCGAGTCCCGTGATCTTCGAGTGGGCGCCGGGGCGTCCTTTGCCTTTGTTCAAGTCGCGATTGAGCGCCTCCCAGAGAATGTCGTTGACGAGTGAACTCTTCCCCGAGCCGCTGACTCCCGTGACGCAGATGAAATTCTCCAGCGGAAACGCAACATCGAGATTACGGAGGTTGTTGTGCCGCGCACTGACGACTTTGAGCGTCTTCTTGCCCTGCGGCCGCCGCTCGGCGGGAATCGGAATCACCAGGTCGCCCGACAGGTATTTTCCGGTGAGGCTTTGGGGTTCTTTGCGGAGATCCTCGACGGTTCCTTGAGCGACCACCTCGCCGCCCCGCACGCCCGGCCCGGGGCCGAAGTCGACGACGTGATCGGCGGCCCGCATCGTCTCCTCATCGTGCTCGACGACGATGACCGTGTTCCCCTGATCGCGGAGATTCTTCAAGCTGTCCAACAGCAGCGTGTTGTCCCGAGGATGCAGGCCGATCGAGGGCTCGTCGAGAATGTAGACGACGCCCACCAGACCGCAGCCAATCTGCGCGGCCAGGCGAATGCGCTGCGTTTCGCCGCCGGACAGCGTCGGAGCACTTCGCTCGAGGGTCAGATAGTCGAGGCCGCAGCGCAGCAGAAACCCAAGCCGGCCGCGGATTTCCTTGAGCGCCTCGGCCGCGATTTGTTGCCGCGTGTCATCCAGGTCGAGCGACTCGAAGAACGCGAACGCATCACGAATGCTGAGATTGCAGACGTCCGGCAGGCTGAGCAGGGTT
>DASPSM010000637.1:0-5614 GCA_035623955.1 Planctomycetaceae bacterium | reverse complement strand
GGCCTCTCGGTCGAGACCCCCTCTCCCGGGCGGACGTTGCTGCGGACTGGGGATAACCCGCTCGAACTGCGGGGGGCCGAGTCGAGCCGGCGGATCGCCCGCACGAGCCGCAACCGGGCCCTGTTCAAACGGGCCGACCAGAACAAGAACGGTTACCTCGAGCGGTCGGAGATCGCGTTCATCGGTCCGGACTTGAACGAGGCCGACTTCGACGCGATGGATCGCCACCACAACGGAATGGTGTTTGAAGACGAGTGGCTCGTCTATCTCCGCCTGCGCGACACGCTGGTCGAGAGCCGCGTCAGCCTGTCGATCGCCGGCGAGTCGATCGACCCGATCGCCGAGTTCGACGCCAACCACGACGGCCGCCTCAGCCGGGCCGAATTCGCTCGCCTGCTGGCGGCCATTGCCGCTTGGGACCGCAACCACGACGGCTTCGTCACCCCGGACGAGGTGCCGAAGACGCTGGTGGGCACGTTTGCGATCGGCTCGCCGCGGGCGGCGACGGTCCGCTCTCCCCGGTCGTCTCGCATGAAGTCGTCGCAGCCCGCGACGTCGCCGGGTGAAGGACCGCTGTGGTTTCAGAAGATGGATCGCGACCACGACGGCGTCGTTTCGCTGCGCGAGTTTCTCGGCCCGCTGTCGGTTTTTCGTCGCCTCGACACGAATGGCGACGGAGTTCTCGACGCGCACGAAGCCGAGGCGGCGCAGAAGTAGCGGCCGCCCCAGCGCGCCGGTGACGGGGAATTTCGGGGAATTTCCCAGGGCGGACGCTTTTTAGTAAGCGGACCACTACTTTAGAGCAGTTTCCCTTTTTGCGCAGCCGCGTAGGGCCTTCCATCAAAGTTGCTTCGAACTTGATGCCGACGCGCCGCCGTCGCCGACTTCCAGGACCCGGCGGCTACAAAGAGCGCTGAAATGCTCTCGCTTCTGGTGTCCCAGGGACAACCGAAAATAGCCCAGCGATTCATCGCTGGGTAAGAGTGTTCCCATAGACTTCGTTTGAAAAGTCCCGTCAGGGACGACAGACGCTTTGTCACAGGGTCTGTCGCCCCCTCGGGGCTCTCGAGAGATCAATGAGAGGTCATGACGGACCTCGCTGACCCAGCGATGAATCGCTGGGCTATTGTCGGCCGCCCAAGGGGCTTCGAGAAAAACTAGCCGCGTCGAGCAGCTTGCCTTTTTTGCAGCCGCCGCAAGGCCTCCATCAAAGGAGCGTCGACATCGATGCAACCTTGCCGCGCGGCTACGAATTAGGGTGAATTGCTCTAGTAAGGGGACCACGACGCGTCTGAGGCAACACACAAAGCGCAGGGCGGCCGGGGGGTCTTGAAAAACCACGCGACGGAAGTAAGCTCTTGAATACGTAAGCCGATTTTGATGGGTCATCGCCGGAGCTGCGCCGCCATGACTACGATTACGGTCCTCGGAAGTCGGCGTCGTAACTGCACGGGTCCTACGCGGAGGGAGACGCTCAAGGTCGGCGCCCTCTCGTTTCTCGGCGGCCTGTTCCATACTCCCGCGCTCTTGGCGCTGGAAAAGACTGCCAGTCTCTCGCCGCGACCCGGACGGGCGAAATCGGTCGTGCTCTTGTACCTGCAAGGGGGACCACCGACGCAGGATATGTTCGACCTCAAGCCGACCGCCCCCAACAGCGTCGGCGGTGAGTTCAAGCCGATTGCCACCTCGGCGCCGGGAATTGAAATCTGCGAACTGCTCCCGCTTACGGCCCGTTCAATGCACCATTCGGCGATCGTCCGCAGCGTGTATCACAACGGGGGCTGCCACAAAAATCTGCCGATGTACACCGGCTACGACCTCGAGCTTCCCGACGAAGATTTCCGCGAAAGCGATCCCCCCAGCATGGGCTCGGTGTGCGCCTACCTGGAGCGCGACCGGAAAAAGCAGCTGCCGACCTACGCCTATCTTCCCTGCCCCCTGGGTTGGGGCGAGGCGCGCAAGAAGGCCGGGCCGCATGCCGGCTTTCTCGGGCATCGCTACGATCCGTTCTGCACCGAATGCACGGCGTACGTCGACCATCCCCCCGACGAAATCTGGAAGCCGCAAGTCGTGCGCGGCGAGCCGCGCCTGGTCGACACGAACCTTCGGTCCGGCATGACGCTCGACCGCCTGAAAAGCCGGCGGCGGCTCGTCGAGCAGTTCGACGAGCAGGCCCGCAGGCTGGAAGCGCACCGCGAGACAGCCGGCTATTCCACGGAGCAGCGGCTGGCCTTCGAGATGCTCACGTCGGCTCGCGTCCGCGAAGCGTTTGACTTCGGTGCCGAGGACGCGCGCACGCGCGACCGCTACGGCCGAACGCTCTTTGGCTCATCCACCCTGCTGGCCCGGCGGCTCGTCGAGCGGGGAGTCCGCTTCGTCAACGTGAGCTGGGACAATTACTCGAAGCGGTTCGGCGTCAGCCAGGCGTCCTGGGACACGCATCAACGCAATTTCCCCATGCTCCGGGAGACGCTGCTCCCGAATTTCGACCAGACCTATTCCGCGTTCATCGAGGACCTCGATCGCCGCGGCTTGCTGAGCCAAACCCTGGTGGTGACGATGGGCGAAATGGGGCGCACTCCCAAGATCAACTCCAACGGCGGCCGCGATCATTGGACGTATTGTTATTCCGTGCTGTTGGCCGGCGCGGGGATCCGGGGAGGAACGGTCTGCGGCGCCTCCGATGACGAGGCGGCGTTCATCAAGGACAAGCCAACCCACATCCGCGACATCTGCGCGACGATTTACCACCTGCTGGGCATCGATCCCGATATGCCGGTCTACAACCCGGCTGGCCGCCCGATCTCGATCGCGCACGGCGGGCACCCGATCAACGACATCCTGGCGTGAGCGCCCTCGCTCGGATGACCTTGGATTTGCGTAGTTTTCCGACTATAGTCGCCTCGTCGGCCCGGTCGTTCCCGAGACCCCGCCGAGAGACGCCGGCGAGATTAACGCCGACGAATTTGACGCCGGAGAGATGGCTGAGCGGCCGAAAGCGCCGGATTGCTAATCCGGTATGTCGGGAAACCGGCATCACGGGTTCGAATCCCGTTCTCTCCGCCTTGTCCGCTTTCCCCCTTCCCCAGTCCTGCGAGGACTTGCGAAGGGGGATTTTTGTTTGTCTCAGCGGAGTGAGACAATCAGTGGGACATGCATGGCCGTAAACCTCGCCCCTCTCCATCGACCGTGTACTCCGCTCGCAGATTTGAACCCACGAGCCAACTTGCGGATGTTCCGACGCCGGCCTGCGCTTGTTGGATGTCGCTTCGGCCCGCGAGGTCGCTGGAGGATCCCAACCTGGACCCGATCGTTCAGGCGGTGTTCACGCCGGATGGAGCAAGGCTGGTCGCTATACCCTGCGAGGAAGACGACAATTAACAGAACTGTGACCGCGACGATTAGCACGGGGTTCATCTCTGAAAATGGGCGCCAGATGCCAGCGCTGGATGCGTAGAGTGGCTCCAGGAGCAGACGATGGGTCAAGGCGTCTAGGAGCGACCACGCGACGAAGACTGCGATTCCAGCCACAACGAGACGTTTCATAGTCGGTGCGAATGGAATCGTTCCCCGTTTGGCGAAGCACTCAAGAACTCAGCCTATTTCTGCGCGGGCCGAAAAACCACCGTGTTTTTACGCGACTATGGCGATGGAGACCTCTGAAGCTGTTCGCGCAGAGCGCGCACTTCATCGGTTAATGCCTGGATGTCTGTACGATTTTGACTGTATCCGGCGTTCAGGCCCGCGATGGTGCGATCAATGGACTCGTCGAGATAAGTCAGCGCATCAACGATGGCAGCAAACTGTTTGGTTACAGAATACTCCGCACGCTGCTGCTGAAGATCCGACAACATTTCAACCACCTTTTGTATGGGGTTAACCATGCAGAGTCTCCATTTGCGAGCGACCCGGCTCCTCGTGTCGACACTGTTCACTCAGCGCATTTAGCAGTTTGGCTGCATGCGACCTCCGAGACGCGGATTTGGCAATCCGCAGTGCGGGCAGGAGAAGGTGATCGTCTTCGGTTGGCTCTCCGATGCAGCGCGTCCGATCGACCACCAGCATGGGAACCGATTGGGCACGAATCAAGGCCCCAATCCGGGTCGAAACGGGGCAATGCAAAGAAAGCGGCCCGCAGAGATGTCGATCTCTCCGCGGGCTTCGCCGCTTCCAGAGCATGGCTTTTACGTGAGGGAGTTCGCCACGGTGTTGAACTTGGCGTTCGCGTTGGTGCCGACCGCCTGAATGGCCGTGAGGCAAACTACGATGATCAGCGCAAGCATGACGGCATATTCGACCGCGGTCGGGCCGTCTTCGGACGTCAGGAAGCGCTTGAGGCTGTTGGCGAAGGCGTGCATTGTTGTTCCCCAGTCATGTTGATGTTTGTGTTGATGCTGTCGACCCGTACTCCGAAAACCTAGTTCGAAGCGGCACAGGTTTGACCCTGGCCGGGCACGAAAAGCCGAAATTTCTGCGTCGCCTTTGGGCAACAAACGACGGCAATCGTCACAGGCGCCCAAAGCAAAAGGCCCGCCGGGAGCGTCAATCCGCGGAGCGGGCCTCTTACGTCGACCACCAAGAGGAGCGACGCACACTGTTCCTAAACGATAGTTTCAGTGTTGAGTCGAAACGGCAGCGAAACGTGAAGGCTGCGTTAAGTGGGCGTTGACGTTCGGCAACCAATCCTTAGGGCCACGCGCATTCGTCCTCAACCGTCTTTCGACCTGTCCGGCGGCGTCACCGAATGATTGTCGCGAAAAATGTGTGTCGCCGTCGCTCACCGGCACGATAAAGGATCGTCTCTGGGCGAATCGGCGTGACTTGCCAGCTTCGCAAGACCCTCAGATCAACCAGGGTTCTGCTCCGAAAGGGCCTTCTTGCTGTCGAGGAGTCGCTCGAGCAGCTCCCGGCGGGAACGGACTCCGCATTTGTCGAATAGCCCTTTCTTCCGGTGCTGGAGGGTCCGTCGACTGACGTCGAGCTCCGCCGCCATTTCGGAATCTGTCAGTCCCCGCATGAGTCCCGCGATAATCCGCCGTTCTGAGGCGCTGAAATTCAACTCGGGCAACCCGGGCAGAGCTTCGGCCCGGTTCCGCAGAGCTGCCAGAGCCACTGCCTTGCGGATTTCATCGAGCAATTCCCGCGGCTGAAGCGGCTTTTCCAGGAAGTTCAACGCCCCGAGCTTCATCGCCCGAACCGCCATTGGCACGTCGGCATGGCCCGTAATGACGATCGCCGGCAGCCGGCATTGACGCGCCCGAAGCAATTCCAGCACCTCGAGTCCGTCCCGATCCGGAATCCGGACGTCCAGCACAACGCAACCGGTCTCCGAGTCGGAAACACTGCGCAGGAAGTCGTCGGACAGTTGGACTGCTGTCCGTGCTGGACGTCCTCGCGGGACGCCCTATGATCGAGATCCTCGAAGAGTTGCCGCTCGTCAACGCCATCAAAACTGCGATCCTCCATCGCGAGGGGCGCTGGGGGCGGCGCTCCAGGTCGTTCTGGATTACGAAGCCGGGCGCGCGAGAACCATTGCCGAGGGCCGCTTAGCCCAGATCGCGCCCAGACAATTGCGGCAGTCCTACGCCGACGCGATGCTCTGGGCCGACACGCT
>DASPSM010000633.1:0-2176 GCA_035623955.1 Planctomycetaceae bacterium | reverse complement strand
ACAAACGACGGGATGACCTCTGCTGACAGCTTTGGCCCCGGTGGCACCCAGGCTTAGCCTAGGTTGCGCAGAAAGAATTAGTTTTGGCCCGGATTTTCGGTGCTGATCGCGAGAAACCCGCGAGAATCGTAGTGAAAACGGCCGAAAACCGATGTAGTGAAAATCTATTTTAGAAATTGTGTCTTGATTTGTCGGCCGCCTCCCTCCATCATCGACGGGCGTGGAGGCCGTCATGTTCCTGCGACGTTATCGGCGAACCAAGAACGGCAAAACTCACTTCTACTACGCCCTCGTCGAGAGCTTTCGCACCGATGCCGGTCCGCGACAACGCGTCGTTGCCCACCTCGGGGAGCTCAATCACGATCAAGAGCGACGCTGGCAACGCACAGTCCAGTTCCACAACCAGCAGGAGGAAGATCGGCAGCTCCGCCTCTTCCCCGACGACCACCAGGTTTGCTCGCCTGACGATCCTGACATCGTCCGGATCAACCTGAAATCCGTAGGCTGGGCCAATCCGCGGCGGTTCGGCGACGTTTGGCTGGCGCTGTGGCTGTGGAAACATCTCAAACTCGACGAGATTCTCGATCGCCATGTACCCCAAGGCAAAGAAACAATCCGCCCCGCCGACGTCGTCGCCATCAATGTGATCAACCGCTTGTGCTCGCCTTGCTCGGAATTTTCGCTGGCAGAGCACTGGTATATGTCAACCGGCCTTGAGAACCTTCTGGGTATTCCCGATAGCGCAGTTACCAAGGATCGCCTTTATCACACCCTCGATCAACTTCTCAGAGTTCAAACGGCGATTGAACACGATCTTGAGCAACAATTGGGGACGCTATTTCGACTCGATTACAGCTTGGTGCTCTACGACCTCACGAGTACCTACTTCGAAGGGTTGGCAGGCGAAAATGAGCTGGCTCAGCGAGGGTACTCCCGCGATCACCGCAGTGACTGCAAGCAGATCGTGGTGGCCTTGGTCCTGACGAAAGACGGCTTCCCGCTGGCACACCGCACGTTCGCCGGCAACACCCGGGACCTGAAGACCGTGCGAACCATCGTCAGCGAAATCGAAACGCAGTTCGGCACGTCCCAGCGGATCTGGGTCATGGACCGGGGCATGATCAGCGACGATTCGTTGAAGTTCCTCGGTGAATCGAACCGCCGTTACCTGCTGGCCACCAAGCGGGGCGAGTTAGCCGAGTTCCAAGCTGATTTGGGAAAGCATGGCTGGGAAGTTCTCCCCAAGAATCCGGAGGTCCAGGTCAAGCTCTTTGAACGGGAGTCGGTCCATTACCTGCTGGCACGGAGTCGGCCGCGCCGCAGAAAGGAACGGGCAATCCGCCGCCGCCAGCGTCGCGGCCTAGCGGCCGATCTCAGAAGGCTCAGCGCCTTGATCGATGGGGGAAAGCTTAAGAATCGCGACAAGATCCTTGAGCGGGTCGGGCGATTGCAGGAGCGCTATCCCAAGGCTCGCGGTTTCGTCCAAATCAGTGTCACAACGACCAAGCGGCCCCGGCTGGAATGGACGTGGGACCACGCGAAGTACCGGCAAGCATTAGCCACGGACGGGGCCTATTTGTTGCGAAGCAACCAACCGGGATGGACAGCCGCCGAATTCTGGGAGACGTATATTCAACTTACGATTGTTGAACGCGCCTTCCGGGTCCTCAAGAGCGAGTTGTTGTTGCGTCCGATCTGGCACCATTACAGCGGGCGTACGCGAGCGCATGTTTTTGTCTGTGTGCTGGCATACGCGCTCTGGAAGACGCTGGACCACCTCGCCAAGCAGGCTGGGCTGATGACCGAGATCCGAAAGCCCGATCTGCGCCGTCCTCGATCTTCCCCCAAGGCCAGACCGATGACGCCACGGATGATTCTCCGAGAGCTGAAGAAGATCCAGATTGGGGACATCTTGCTGAGCACGTCGGACGGACGGCAACTCGCTCTGCGACGCGTTGCTCGACCTGGCCCAAAGCAGGCGCGGATACTCCGAGCGTTGAAGCTGGCATTGCCCGAGCGGCTGGCCACTCCGGATCGCATTTTGTAGTGAAGACTCAGCCGCCTCCGGCCTCCGCACCTACGGAGATTCCCGAGGGTTTTCGGTCCTTGCATTCATCCAACTACGCAACTCGGGCTGGCGCCCACGCCGTATTTTGTGTTCGTGGCGCGCAAAACG
>DASPSM010000625.1:0-6295 GCA_035623955.1 Planctomycetaceae bacterium | reverse complement strand
GCTCACGGCGGGGGGATTGCCGCTCGAGTTTCCGACCCTCTCGCTGGGCGAGGAGTTCATGAAACCCTCGGCCATGCTCTATCGCAACCTGATGGCGATGGAGGTCGAAGAGACGCTGCGGGCCAACCCGATCGACGGCGTGGTCCTGCTCTGCAACTGCGACAAAACCACGCCGGCCCAATTGATGGCGGCCGCCAGTGCCGATTTGCCAGCCATCCAGCTCAACGGCGGGCCGCGAACGACGGGACGCTGGCGCGGCACGGAGATCGGCACCGGCACCGACCTGTGGAAGTATTGGGACGAGCTGCGTGCCGGCCGCATCAGCGAGCAGGAATTCCGCGAGCTCGAGGCGTGTTACGGATGTTCGGCCGGCGCTTGCAACACGATGGGGACCGCCTCGACCATGACGGCCCTGTCGGAAGCTTTGGGCATGATGTTGCCAGGGGCTTCGGCGATTCCGGCGACTGATGCCCGCCGCGTCGCCGCCGCCGAAGCCACTGGCCGCCGCATCGTCGCGCTCGTCGAGGAGGATCTTCGCCCGTCGCGGATCCTCACGCGGGCCGCCTTCGACAACGCGATCCGCGCGCTGCATGCGCTCGGGGGCTCGACGAATGCCGTGATCCACTTGATCGCCATCGCCGGGCGGCGGAACATCGATCTTCCGCTGGATCGCTTCGACGAACTGGCCCAAACCACGCCGCTCCTGGCGAACCTCAGCCCCTCGGGCAAACACCTGATGGAGGCTTTTTACGCCGCCGGCGGCCTGCCCGCGCTGTTGGCCGAGATCCGCGATCTGCTCGATCTCGACTGTTTGACAATCACCGGCCGGACGTTGGGCGAATCGCTCGCGCATGCTCGCTCGTTCGACCACGACGTGATCCGCTCTCATGGTGAACCGCTGCGGACGAGCGGATCGCTCGCCGTCGTCCGCGGCAACCTGGCGCCGTTTGGGGCCGTGATCAAGACCTCGGCGGCGTCGGCGGAGCTGCTCAAGCATCGCGGCTGCGCGGTCGTGTTCGAGAGCTACGGTGCCATGCTGGCCCGCGTGAACGATCCGGCGCTCGCCGTCGATCGCAACAGCGTTCTCGTTTTGCGCAACGCCGGACCAAGAGGAGTGCCGGGGTTTCCGGAGTGGGGCATGATTCCCGTCCCGCTGAAGTTGCTTCAGCAGGGAATCACCGACATCGTGCGGATCAGCGATTCACGAATGAGCGGAACGGGCTACGGCACCGTCGTGCTTCACGTCGCGCCGGAAGCGGCTGCCGGAGGCCCGCTCGCTCTCGTGCAAGACGGCGACGAGATCGAACTCGATGTCGACAAGCGGCGTCTGGAATTGTTGCTCGAACCGGCCGAGATCGATCGCCGCCGAAAAGCCTGGAAGCCCCCGGCGTCGCCGCACACTCGCGGCTATCCGCGGTTCTACATCGACCACGTGCTGCAGGCCCACGAGGGAGCCGACTTCGACTTTCTCCGCCCACGAAGCGACGCCGACTTGCGGTTTATCGAGCCGACGGTGGGGCGCTCGTAACGCTCAGGCCGGAATCCTGCCCTTGAGATCTTGCGGCTTGAATGGTCCCGGCTGGGCGATGAGCCGGCGGGCGTTGTCGACTTGCTCCCACACGTTCCATAACAGCACGCCGCGCACGCGCCCGGCGCCGAGGTAATAAACAACCCCCTTTTTGAACTCTTCTTTCCAATCCGCAAAGATCTCGAGATTCGAGTCGGTCTGGCCGACGGCTTCGTAACCCAGGTCGAACAGATCGGAGTAGAAATACGGCAGATGGTCGTAGGAAACCGACTTTCCGGCCATCGACTTTCCGGCCACGCGTCCCATCGTGTTGGCGTTGTCCTCGTGTTCGACACGTCTGCGTGTTTTCAAGGTCCGATCGTCAAAGTTCGCGACATCTCCGGCGGCAAAAATGTCCGGATTGCTGGTCCTGAGCGCCGAGTCGACCCAGATGCCGTTCGCGACCTTGAGTCCCGCCGCTTGAGCCAGTTGGGTGTTGGGGACGATGCCAATTCCGGCCACGACCGCGTCGACCGCCAGCGCCGATGTCTTCTTTGTGGTCCCCTCTTCGATCGCCAGTTTGAATTGATCGCCCTGCGGCTCCAAGCCGACGCTGCGCCGGCCGTTCAGAACCTCGACTCCTTTCTTGCGATAGTAGTCGGTCACGTATGCGGCCAGGTCCGGGGGAAATATCTGAGCGCAGATCGCCTCTCCGGGCATGATCAGCGAGACCGTTTTGTCGTTCAACGCCAGGGCGGCGGCGATTTCCGAGCCGATGAAGCCGCCGCCGATCACCGCAAACCGGGAGCTTTTGTCGGCCAGGGCCCGCACGCGCTCGTAGTCGGCGAGCGTGCGGTAGTAGATGATCTGGTCGCCGCCGAACTCCAAGCGGCGTGGCGTGCCGCCGGTCGCCAAGAGCAGTCGCTCGTAGCGATATTCGGTGCCCTGATCGTCCACGACTCGCCTGGCACCGGGGTCCAGGTCGCGTGCCGTCCGCCCTAAATGGAAAGTCACTTCGGTGCTCTCGGTCTTGCGCCAGATGCTCGACAGAGGTTTGCCCTTCCACAGACCTTTCGTGAGTGGCGGCCGATTGTAGGGACGCTGCGGTTCACTGCCGATCACGCCGATCGGGCCCGATTGATCGACTTCGCGAATCCCCCCAATAGCCGCGTCCGCCGTCATTCCTCCGCCGACGATGAGGTACTTGTAGTTCGGCATCGTTGTCTCTCCTTCTCCAGCGGGCTAAATCGATCCCGTCGTCAATTCTCGACGCAAAAAGTCGTGCGAATGGCGTGCCGCCAATGATTTCTGTGGCAACCGATCGGGTGACATGTCGTGGCTGTATTATTCCGCGAGCAAAAACGTCAGGAGCGGCTCGGATTCATAGAGCGGCGTACCGCCGTGGCCCAGCCCCTTGAGGACGACAATTTGGGCCGAGCCGCCGAACTTCTTGTAGCGCGTGGCCAGCTCGAGCGAATTGGCCGGCAGCGGCACGAGCTCGTCCTGATCGCCATGGACGTGCAAGATCTTCACGTCCGCCGCGGCCAGTGGACGCAAGTTGTCGATTGGATTGAATTCCAGAGCGCGCTTGCTCAACTGCTCAAGAGTCAGACCGTAATCCAATCCGCGCTGGGGGAAGGCGACGACGTTGGGCAGGAGCGGCCACGTCCGAAAATCGGTCGCCGGGCAGATGCCCGCGATGCGATCGACGCATTCCGGATGTCGAAACGCCCAGGCATAGGCGATCAAGCCGCCGTTGCTCTGACCGATGAGCCGCGCCCGGCGATTGAGCCCATGCCGGTCGACGAGTTGCTGGTAAAACTCGTGGCAGACTTCGGCAGCGGACGGGCTGCCGCAAGAGGTCCCAACGTCGATACCCGCAACGTGGAAACCGGCGGCGAGCAACTTTTCGACGTAGAACCGATGCTGCAGCCGGCCGTGGCCGTCCTCGATGGCGAGCCAGAACGGAAACGTCCAGACCCAGCGTTTGTGCGGGTCGACTTTGCCCGTCGGCTCGACGAGATAAGCCATCCGCCCCCGCACCCGAAGCTCGTGCAACTTTCCCGATTGATACATGCCGGCGATCTTCGTCGGGATCATCTTGCGCACGTACTCGGCGTGCGCCGCTGATTCGGCTTTCGAGCCCGCGCAGGCCGGGCCAACGACGAGCAGCCATGGCGCGATCAAGGAGATCGACCTGGCGATCGCAACCCCGCACACTCGCGGTTTGAGAGTCGTTTTCGCGACCATCGCAAACTCCGTTTCGGCGCTCGGAGCCGTTTCAGCCGCTCTGATCTTCCAGGAGTTCTTCCGGCGCGCGATTGCGCCAGGCCGCCACCATCGCAGTAGAAACTTTCGCCTTGGTCGCCGCCTTCAGGCAGACGTAAGTGCAGCCCTGTTTGCCCCAGGCGCCGTTCGCGGGCACGAAGATCTTAGGGTCCTCGCCCATGAATCGCCGCTGTTGCTCGGGAGTGAGCTTGACCATTCCCCAGGCCTCATCGGGAGCGCCAAGCGTGGCAAAGATCTTGCCCCCAACGCGAAAGTCCGGATGCCCCATGTGGGCATTTTCCGAGACGCCGGGAAGGCCAAGCGCCAAGCGGCGGAACTGGTCGGCGGTCATGTGTCGGCTCGGTGCGGAAGCCAATCGCTTGCGCGAAGTGAGCGCTCCGACGGTCGAGAATTCTGCTCGTCGGAACTCGTGCCGGCCATTCTACGAAGGTGTTTTGCCGAGCGATAGAATTGCCCCGCGACGGCCATTTCGGCGGTTGTCGCCGCATTACGGACTGCGCGCAAAAAAAGGGTGTCAGCCACATCATGGTTGGCCGACACCCTGGTTTCGAGCGCTGGCTATCTCTTGAAGTCTCCCGCGCGGATGATCACCAGTTTCTTGGGATCAATATATTTGCGGAAGGCTTCGGTGACCTTTTCGGGAGTCAGCGCGAGGATCGCCTGTTCCTGGGCGGCCTCGTGGGCGAATGTGCGGCCGATATCGAGATGAGAAGCGATCTGTCCGGCGATCGCCTCGTCGCTCGTGCGGCCCACTTTGAGGCCCTGCACGAACGCCTCTTTGGCATCGGCGAGCTCATTTTCGGTCGGTCCCCCCTTGAGGAACAGCAACAGCTCTTCCTGAACGTCCGAGGTGACCTTGTCGATGTTCACCGGGTTCGTGCTGACCGTGATTGTCAGCGAGGCGACCGGATCGCGCGACGAAGCGGTGAAACCGGAGCTGGCACCGTACGAAAGCCCGTCCTTCTGACGGATGCGATCGCCAATCCGAGAGGCAAGCGTGCTGCCGCCGAAGATGAAGTTGGCAATTCGCATCGCCGGGTAATCAGGATCGTTGTCGGTCATCGGGAACGACACCCCGGCGAGGTACTCGGCGTTCTCTTTATCCGGCGTGATAATGTCACTCATCGATCCGTGGACGTCCTCGGCCACCCTGTGATCGACCCGCTTGATCGGGACTTTGGACTCCCAGCCTATGAGCATCTCTTTCACAAGCTGGACGGTCGTGTCGGGATCGAAATCGCCGACAACGCCCAGTTCGGCGTGGGAACCGCCCAGCTGCGTTTCGTAGAGTTTCTTGATTTGATCGAGCGTGACCGCGTTCACACGCGCGAGGTTTTCCTCGAGCGTCGGGGCATAACGCACGTCTTCCGGCGGATAGGGGGAAAGCGTTCGGCTGAGTTTGTTGTTGGCCAAGGGGCCCGGTTCGGTGCGGCCGGCCGACGTGAATTGGACCATCCGCCGCTTGGAGGTCTCGAATTCCTGCTCGGGGAACGCCGGCTCGCGAAGGATTTCGCCCAGGAGCTTGAGCGCCGCCGGCAGCGTATCGCGCTTGGCGTCCACCGCGAAGGTGAGCTGGCCCAGCGCTCCGCCGCCACCACCACCCCGGCCGCCACGGCGTCCGCGGCCGCCGAAACCGCCGATTCCCGGGCGGATTCGCACGCCGAGCGCGTCGAGTTCTTCGCGCAAGGCCTGGCGATCGTGCTTTTTGGTGCCCGCCATCATCAGGCCGGGGAGCATTCCCACGGCCGTGTTCAGGCCCTTCAGCGAGTCTTCGTTGCCGTAGTGCAGTGTGAGCACCAGCGAGACTGTCGCGCCACGGTTCTTCTTGGCCAACAGGCCGGCCTTGAAGTTCCCCTCGTCGATGATCTTGGTCCGCTTATCGATATTGGCCGGCGTGGGATCGAAAGCCTCGCCAGCCTCGGTGACCACGCCCCCTTTGTAGTCCTTCACCACGGCGGCAATTGACGGGACGCCTGGCACGGAGAGCCGCGTCGGCGCAGTCGTCGGAATGTAGACGCCAACCGTGCGGTTGGGCTGGTGGAAGTACGTCTTGGCGACGCGGTTGACGTCGTCTGCCGTGGTGGAGGCGATCCAGTCCCGCTGCAGGAAGAGCAGGCGCCAGTCTCCATGGCTCGCCGCGCCGCTCAAGACCTGAGACATCATCTGGCCGTTCGATTGAAGGATTTCGGCCTGGCGCTTGTACCGGACCTTCGCCTTGTTGACCTCGTCTTTTGTGAAGGGCGTGTCGCCCAACGATTCGAGGGTCTTGATCAGCGCGTCTTTCACGGCGTCGATGTTCTTGGTGTCGCACGACGCCTGGACGAAGAACAAGCCGGGATCGTGCATGTTCTCCGAGCGGGCGTTGACGGTCGTGGCCAGCTTCGATTCGACCAGGGCCTTGTAGAGCCGGCCATTGGGCGCCTGCGCAATGATGCCGTCGAGGAGGTTGAGCGGCGCCCAGTCTTTGTGGGCGGCCGCCGGAACGTGATAGCACACGCC
>DASPSM010000623.1:0-15083 GCA_035623955.1 Planctomycetaceae bacterium | reverse complement strand
CGCGTCTTGCCGGCGTCCGCCGCTGCGGCAAAACGGCCGGCGCGGACGTGATGCGGGTCGGCGTCCGCCGCTTCGGCGGCACTGTGCTGGCCGCGACTCCCCGTCGCAGCGGGGCCGGCGCGGACGCGATGCGGGGCGAGGGAAAAGGCGGGCCGCGCCGGCCGGGAGCCGGCGGGTCCAAGGTCCGAAAGTCCAATGTCCAAGGTCTGGATTCCCCGGGGGTTTGCGACTTTGGACTTTGGACCTTGGACTGATTCGTGGGACGACACGGGCCCTCACCCCGGCCCTCTCCCAGCGGACTGGGCGAGGGTGGAAGAGTGACTAGGTTGTCCCGCTGCGAACGCGTCGAGATGTAATAGCCTGCAAAACAAAGAGTTACGACGAGACTCACGATGGACGGGACACTTTCGCGGAGAGGCCTTCGTCCCACCGGTTGGGGACTAACTTCCGGCGATTTATGCGATTTAAGTGTGCAAACTGCAAAGACATTGGGTGCATCGCGCGGTAAAATGGAGGTTCCGACAACCGGCCAGGAAGGGCGGTTTCCTACAACCGGAGCCTCAAGAGATGACCACCAGCAGCCGCCCACTCCCCCTTGTGCTAACCCAGGCCCTACCGGCCCGGCCGATCTGCCCTGTTTGCGGCACGACCAGCTATTCCCGCCGTGGGATTCACCCCCAGTGTGCTCAACTGCAGGCGGATGACCGCCGGATGAGCAAACTCAAGGCGGTGAAGCGACAGACCGAGTCGAAAGTCAAGGCCAGCAACCCCTTGGCGCTGCGGCCCTGGCACAAGCGCTGTCCGAAGTGCCGCGCGGAGTTGCACATTCGCAAGACGACCTGCGAATGCGGCCACCGCTTTGCCACGATGCGCAACGGTTGATCAGCCCGTTCGGCGCGACGACCTCCGCGCGCTGCTGAGCCGAAAATGTCTCAGCAATGGCAGCCGGACCCTGTCAGAGTGCGCATTGCTTGCGACGCCTGCCCACCGAGCCGTGGGCACGGCACTCAATCTTTGGATTCAGCTCGGTCGAAGGACTAGTAGCGGCCGCGGCCACCCCCGCCGCCGTAGCCGCCCCGTCCGCCGCCGCCACGGTCTTCGCGCGGGCGGGCTTCGTTGACCTTGATCACGCGGCCGCCGACCTCTTTGCCGTCGAGCGCGGCGATGGCGGCTTGGGCCTCCTGGTCGGTCGACATCTCGACGAAGGCGAAGCCCTTGGATCGTCCCGTTTCTCGGTCCATGATGACCTGGGCGGAAACGACCGTCCCATGTTCCTCGAATACCCTGCGCAGTTCCTCCTCGTTCGCGCTGTACGACAAATTCCCGACATACATCTTCTTGGCCACGCTGGGCGCCTCCCTTTTGAATCACGCAACACAAGCTTTGACCCAACGCGGGTACTGCCGTGGCATGAAACGGACTCTCGCTTGCACGGACGATAAAGCTACGCGGCGACAACCGCAAGCGTAAAGACCCCTACCCGGGCCGCGAACGGGAGATTTTCGGCCGGCGGCCGATCCGGCCAGTTCAGACTGCCTTCCCCCGGAGGAAATGGAGCCTTAACAAATTGAGCGCGATTTTGGCGGCGCGGCTGCGATTAAGCGTCGCGTCGCCCAGAAACGTGTAGTCGACGATCCGCGAGACGTTCGGCCCCGCGAGGGCAACCTCGGAGGTGGGCGCGGCCTGAGCCGGATTATCGGGATCGTAATGTGGAAAAGCTCCGACAAAGATCACGAAGTCCGCGCCCCAGTGTTGCCGGCTGTTCTCCAGCGTCGCCGCGATCGCCGCGCGCTTGTCGGCTTCGGCCGGCGAGTCGACGACTTTTGCCAGGCCTTCCAGCGACGAGGCGACGATGCCGCCGCGAAAGACGTTTTCGTAGCCGGGGACTTCGGTGATGCGTCGGGCCAGCAAGCCGCCGGTGCCGATTTCGGCGGTGGCCAGGGTGTTTCCGCGTTCGCGCAGAAGGCGGAGCACGACGTGCTCGAGCTCCTCGTCTTCTTCGCCAAAGACCAGGTCCCCCATCCGCTCGCGAATTGCTGATTTCGCCGCGGCGATCTTGGAATCGCAGGCGTCGACGGTATCGCCATGGGCGACGATCCGCAGCGTAATCGTGGCTTCGTGGACGGTGATGCCGATCTCTGGATCGCGGCCGCGGGCGGTCAGGTCTCCCAACATGGCTTCGGCCTGCGACTCGCCCACGCCGAAACAGTTGATCCGCGCGCGGCGAATGACTCGGGAACCAGTCGGCAGCCGGGGCACAACTTCCTGGGCAAACATCCGCTTCATTTCGCTCGGCACGCCGGGCAGGGCCGCAAACAAAGACTCGCCGCCGCCCGGCCGGGGGATCCTGGCCCAAATGCCCGGGGCCGTTCCGCGCAAGTTCGGAATGGGCTGGGTGCCGGCCGGAAAATGCGCTTGAATGACGTTGCGTTCGGGCATCTCGCGCTTGAAGCGCGCGAAAAGGGCGCGGATAAACTCCAGCGAGGCCGGATCGAGGACCAGCTCGACACCGAGCACTTCGGCCAAGGCCTGCCGCGTGAGATCGTCGAGCGTTGGCCCGAGCCCCCCGGTCAGAATGATGATTTCCGATCGCTGGGCCGCGGTGCGAATCACGCCGACCAGCGCCGCCATGTCGTCGGCAACGGTGGTGTGATACGAGACGGGAATGCCGATCGCCGCCAGCTCCAGGCTGAGCCATTGGCTATTGGTGTCGAGCGAGGCCCCGGTCGTCAGTTCCGTGCCGACCGAGATGATCTCGGCGTACATGCGGGTTGCCCATTTGTGCGAGTCGAATTCTGCCGGGTGCTCACGTGGCGACGGCGTGCGGCCGCGCCAACTCGCCGGCGAGGACTTCACGATACAGCCGGGCCGTTTCCGCCACCATCCGCGAGGCGGTGAACTCCGCGCCGACCAGGCGGCGGCCCGTCTCGCCGATGGCCCGCGCCCGCACGGGATCGTTAAGCAGCTCCAGCATTCGTTCGGCGAGGCGGGCGCTGTCGGACGGGGGAACGACGAGCCCGATCTGCGCGTTGCGGATGACGCTGGGAACCCCGCCGACTCCGCTGGCAATCACCGGTCGTCCAAGAGCCATCGCCTCGAGCATGATCGTGCCGAGGCCCTGCCGGAGCGAGGGAAGACAGAAGAGATCCATCGCGGCCAGGGCCGACGCGAAATCGTAGCCGCTGGAAATGAACGTTACGTTGCTGGCGAGCCCCAATTCGCGGGCCAGGCGCCGCAAGTTCTGCTCCTCGGGGCCCGAGCCTGCGATCAGGAATTCGGTATCGGGCCGCTCCGCCACGACTCGCTGTGCGGCGCCGAGGAAGAAGACCTGGCCTTTGGCGGGCTCGAGCGGTCCGGCCGTCCCGATGACCGGCACGCGGTCGGGCGAAAGGACCGCGGGAACGTTTGCGGACGCCGGCACATCGACTCCGGGGTGAACGACGGTTACCCTCTCGGGTCGAAAGTGGGCCCGGCTGAGCAGTTCGGCGCGAACGCTCTGGCTGACGGCAATGATCCTCCGCCCCCAGCGCCAGTCGACGCCGCTTTCGCGCTCGATCGACCCGTGATCGTGGGCCGTCAGCACGAACGGCCGCTTCAGACGCCTGGCGATGGCGAGTCCCGCGGGATAAGCGGACCACGACTGAATGTGGATCAAATCGGGCAGATCGCGGGCCAACTCGCGCGCGATCGACTCGCGCACGACGTTGCCCCACACGGGCGTCGCCAGCCGTCGGCTGACCAAGACGTTAAGCTTTTTGCGCCGGGAAGGGGCAATACGGTCGGCACTTGGCGTCAGGATGCGAGCTTTGACACGCTCGGCCGAAAGCCCCTCGGCGAGCCGTAACGTGCAGGCGGCCCAGCCGCGCACTTCAAAAGGTCCGGCGACCAGCAACACCTTGAGGGGCTCGTCCATGAGAATCGTCTCGTCCGGACGGAACAGCCGGCGGAGCCCGCCAGGGGAACCCTGTCAGCGCCGGCGCCTGAGCCCCCTGGGCGGGCCAAGGATCTCGTTAATGACGATCGACGAGCGGACGTTCGCCGGATTGCGCAACAACGGGGCGATCAGACTGGCTTCGCTCGATGCCGGGGCTGTGTCCTGCTGGGCGACACCCGCCGTCACCGTGTCGCCCATATGTTGGCGCACCGTGCGTTCGACGGAGTTGCCCAGATCGCTTTGCGTTTGGACCGTCATCCGCGACGCATCGAGGTACTGGGCAAGATGAGTGCGGATCTGTTTCCCGAGATCCTCGGAACCGGGGGCTTTGCGCGAAGCCATCTCAGCGCCGGGGCGTGCCGGCGGACCGGAGGGCAACACCACGGTCTTAATCGGTTCCGGCTTGGCGCGATCATTCGACGCCACGGGACGCAGAGCGACGGGCTTGCGCGGCGCCTCGATTTTCGGAGGCGGCAGCGTCTTGGGGAGGGCCAACTCCTTCGGGCCGCGTTCGCTATCCGGGCGTCCGGGCCGGTCTCCTGCGGCCCGCCGCTTGCCGACTTCCTCCAAGAACGCCTCGATCTCGTTGCGAAACGGATTGTCGGCCTTGGGAGGCGCCGAAGGAGTCTTGACGACCGTGTTGGCCCGGGCCGCTTTCTCGCGGCTCTCGGCGACCTTGCGCAGGATCGAGAGCGCGAGCGTGACGCCCACGAAAATGAGAAGCTTTAGCACAAGAAAGTTCCCCGGTGGGGCGGCCAGAACACCGACGAAATCGAAACCCCTCATGTTTGAAATTCCACCGTCGACGCGGTTGTTTTGCCGCGTCGCTAAGTCGTGCTCTGCTCAGTCGCGGCTTCCGGCGCCCCCGGTCCGCTGCCGGCAATCGCCATCCGCATGCGCGTGTCAGCCTGGACGTTTTTCAGTTCATAATAGTCGAGCAGTCCCAGCTTGCCCGTGCGAAACGCTTCGGCGACGGCCAGCGGGACCTGCGCCTCGGCAAAGACGACCTTGGCGCGATTCTCCTGGATGTGGGCGATCTCCTCCTGCTCGCGGGCCCGTGCCGCGGCCCGACGCTGTTCAGCCTTGGCCTGGGCCACGCGCATGTCGGCTTCCGCCTGGTCGGCCGACAATCGCGCCCCGATGTTCTCGCCGATGTCGATATCCGCAATGTCGATCGAGACGATCTCATAGGCGGTGTGAGCTTCGAGGCCCTGTGCAAGCACCGTCTGGGAAATCCGCTCGGGGTTCTCGAGGACCGTCTTGTACGATTTCGTCGAACCGATTGCCTGGACGATGCCCTGCCCGACGCGGGCAATAATGGTCTCCTCGGTGGCCCCGCCGACGAGCTGTCGGAGGTTGGTGCGCACGGTGACGCGTGCTCGCGCCTTGAGCTGGATGCCGTCCCCCGCCACCGCGTCGAGCGTGCCGGCCGATCGCTTGGGGTCGGGGCAATCGATCACCTTGGGATAGACGCTCGTGCGGACCGCTTCGAGAATGTCTCGTCCCGCGAGGTCGATCGCCTGGGCCGTCTGCCAGTCGAGGTCGATGTGGGCGCGTTGCGCGGCGATCAACGCGCGGACCACGTTGGGCACGTTGCCCCCCGCCAGGTAATGCGCTTCGAGGTCCCGCGTCCGAATGCGATCGACTCGCGTCAGGCCGGCTTGCACCGCCATGATCTTGCTGCGAACGATGATCGAGGGATTCACTTTGCGCAGCGACATCATCATCAACTGCCAGATGGTGATGTCGGCCCGAGTGAAGATGCATTGCACCCAAAGCGTGAAGTATCGCGCGGCGAAGACCAAAAAGATGATCGCGCCGACGACGACAACCAGGCCAACCACGCCGTACAATGACGGGTCCACGCGTGTCCCCTTCCAGTACCCTCAAGCCAATCCGAAGCGGAAGACCCGAAGCGGGCTTCGATCCGAGGTCTCTTCCTCAGATTATTCAATCCTGCCGGGGCGGTAACAAGGCCAGGGTTGCGGTGAAGCGCAAGATGGCAGGATGTGCTTGCGCCGGCGTCTGGGGCACGCCCAAGCCGCGTTGACTCGACTCACTGACAGAACGGCAAAATGTCGGTATCTTCACCTTCGTTTAAGGTGAAGCAGGCCATGCTACGCAGCGCAGAATCGACTCAGAATGTCGCCTGCGCGCGAGAGTCTCCCAGTGCTCGCTCGCCTCGAGCGGTCGGAATGAGGAGCAGACAACGATGAATCGCAAATCGATCGGCCTCGGGCTGCTCGTCGTCGGCGCGGGGGCTGCGCTGCTCCAGGCCGACGACTGGCCTCAGTTCCGCGGCCCGCAAAGTGACGGCGTGGCAGCCAGCACCATTCCGAGCGAATGGGGACCGGGAAGCAATGTGCTGTGGAAGGTGAAGATTCCCGGACTCGGCTGGTCGTCCCCCATCGTGTGCGGCGACAAAGTGTTCGTCACGACGGCCCGCACTGAAAACCAGACCCGGCCGTCAGGCGGATTCGGAATGCGCGGGGGCGGCGCAGGTCGCGGAGGCTTTGGCGGCGGACGGGGCGGACCCCCATTTGGACCGCCGCCGCCCGGCCAGATCTTCCCCCCCTTCCTCGAAGATCGCCTAGGCCTCAGCGATGCCCAAAAGCAACAAGTGCACGATCTGCAACAGGAGGTTGACGCCGAACTGGCCAAACTTCTCACCGAAGAACAAAAGAAAACGCTCAAAGAGCCCCCCGACGAAGAGGGCCCTCCGCGACGCCGTCGGCCCGAGCCGGGCCAGATTCTTCCGGCCGTTGAAATCGAGCGGTTGAAGCTCAGCGACGCGCAGAAGAAGGAGTTGGAAGACTTCCAGAAAGCGACCCGCAGCAAGCTCGAGAAGATCTTCACCGACGAACAAAAGGGCCAGCTGCAGGCGATGCGCGAAGGCGGCCCGGGTGGCGGTCCCGGCGGCAGGCGCGGCGGACCGGGAGGACGCGGCGGGCGGGGCGGACGCGGCATGGGCGAGCGAATCCCCAACGCGACCTATCACTGGCAAGTCGTCTGTCTCGATCGAAATACGGGCAAGGTGCTGTGGAACAAGCAGGCACTCGAAGGCAAGCCCCGGGTCGCCATCCAGCCCAATAACAGCTATGCGAGCGAAACGCCCGCCTCCGACGGCCGGCGCGTCTACGCCTACTTCGGCATGCATGGACTGTACTGCTACGACTTCAGCGGCAAGGAACTCTGGAAGAAGGATTTCGGAGCGTACCCCACGGTGATGGGGCAAGGGCCCGCGAGTTCTCCCGTTCTGGACGGCGAGCGCCTATTCCTGCAAATCGACAACGAGGAAAAGTCGTTCCTCGTCGCGCTGAATGCCGGGACAGGCGACGAGCTGTGGCGCGTCTCTCGTGACGAGCGCACCAATCACAGCTCGCCAGTCGTGTGGAAGAACAACGTTCGGACGGAGCTAGTCACGAGCGGCAGCCGCAAGGTGCGCTCGTACGATCCGGCCACGGGCAAGGTCATCTGGGAGTTGGAGATCGGCGGCCGCTGCTACGCCTCGCCGGTCGGCGATGCCGAGATGCTTTACGTCGGCTCGGAACCGGGGATGGGAATGAATGGCGGCGGTGGCGGAGGGCTTTACGCGGTGAAGGCCGGCGCCTCGGGCGATATCACGCTCGCGGAGAACGAAACGTCAAACGCGGGCGTCGCCTGGTCGGCGCCGCGCGGCGGACCCGAAAAGGCCTCGCCCCTGCTTTACAACGGCCATCTGTACGTCGTGAAGAACAATGGCGGCCTGATCACGTGCTATGACAAGACGACGGGCAAGCCCCTTTATCGCCACCGGATTCCGGGCGCGGCCGCATTCTGGACGTCGCCGTGGGCAGCCGAGGGAAAGATCTTTTGTCTCGACGATGCCGGCACGACGCATGTCTTGGATGCCGGCCCAGAGTTCAAGGTGCTTGGCACCAACAAGCTGGATGAGCTGTTCTGGGCGACGCCGGCCGTGGCCGACGGTTCGATTTATTTGCGCGGTGTCGACAACCTGTACTGCATCCGCACGACGGACAAGAAATGACTTCGCCGGCAGGCGTGGTTCGTGGCTGGCGTGACGGTCGTCGCCACCACTATCCCTGCGCGGCCTGGTTTGTTGCCTGAGCCGCGGTCGTTGCGGGCGTCTGTCGAAGAGACCCTACGTTCAACGCCGACGGAAGTTTTGCGAACCGCTCGGTCCCCTTAAGGCGGCGTTCGAGCGTCTTCAGCCAGCCCCAACGCTCGGGCGGCAGCGCGTGCGTCGGCGGGCGAATCCCCGCGCGGCCCAATTGAGCGTAAGCCTGCGCTAACGCGAGCAGGTACTTGTCGTAAATCGCCAGTCCCGCCGGGCCGACGTCGTAGAACTTGAACAGCCGCACGCGTTGGTCCGCCAACAGCCGCAAACCGTGGAAGTGGTAGAACACCGGCTCGAGCTGCCGCCGGCTTTGTTGCGCGAAGTGGCGAACGTTCCACGGCGCGAGCGTTTTCTCGACCTGCCGCACGATCTGCACGCGGTCGCCAAACAGGGTGGGCCACGCGTCGAGATAGACCTGGTCGCCGAACTTTCCGTTCTCGTAACGGGCGAAGCACCACTCCAGGCACCGCTCTTGCCACCAGTGCATCACCTCGTGCGCCCAGCCGGAGCGGTCAAACGTCAAGAATTGCACGCAAAACCGGCCGCTGTCGTGCGAGCGATCGTATTCGGGGGCATAGGCATGCTCGGTGATCAGCACGTGCTTGCCCGATTGATCGAGTTCGTTCAACAAGATCCGCGGATCGGCGAGAAAAAAGAGATCGGCGTCGACGTACGTTGCTCGCGTCGCCGACGCATCACGATCGAAGACGGCCTGGGCGGTGAAGGGAGTCAGCGTCCAACAGTATTCGGCTCGAGTGCGGCCCGGCTTGACCGCTAATAGCTCGCGCGACTCGATCGACGACAGCGGAATGACGGTGAGATCGGGAAGGGCCAGCTGCTCGAGGTGCCGCGAGACTTCTTCATCGATTGCCACCACCCACAGTCGAAAGGGCCGAGCCTGCGCCACAAGCGACTGGTAGAGAGCCAGCCCGATCGGCAGAAACGAATCGTCGAATAGAGTGACGAAGTGCTCGCAACGGGCCGCGGTCGTCGAGTGATCAGGGTCGGCGTCACGGGCGTCGGAGTCGCTCACGTCGCCGCACCTCGTTGAACCGAGCGCCGCGAGCTGGCCCACTCGACGATCGCCGCGATCACCCGATCGACGTCGGCATCAGCAAGCTGCGGGAACATCGGCAGGCTGAGGATTTCCCGGCAGAGCTGCTCCGTTTCGGGCAACTCGCCATAAGCCAATTGCCGATCGCGATACGCCGGCTGCAAGTGGATCGGCAGGGGATAATGAATCCCCGTCAGGATCGAGCGGCTGGCGAGAAACGCACTCAGGCGGTCGCGCTCGGGCGTGCGAATCACATATTGATGAAACACGTGCTCGGCCCCGGGAGACGACGTCGGCAATGCGAGTGGTAGCTGCGCCAGCCCCGCTGAATACCGCGCGGCGATCTCGCGGCGGCGGTTGTTGTCCGCGTCCAGCCGCGTCAGCTTCACGCTGAGGATTGCCGCCTGCAATGGATCGAGCCGCGAATTCAAACCTGGGAACGCGCTCACGTAGCGCTGCTGCCAGCCGTACTCGCGAAGGGAAAAGAGTCGTTTTTGAAGTTGAGCGTCGTTGACGGCGACGAACCCCCCGTCGCCGAAAGCGCCCAGATTTTTGGTGGGATAGAAGCTGAAGGCGGCAACGTCGCCAAAAGTACCGGCCGGCTGACCGGCAATCCGCGCGCCGTGTGATTGAGCGCAATCCTCGATCACCCGCAGGCCGTGTCGCCGGGCCACTTCGAGAATCGCTGGCATATTGGCCGGATGGCCGTAGAGATGGACCGGGATTACAGCCGCAATCCGGCAGCCATCGATTTCGCGCGCGCTTTTGACGATCGCTTCGATCGCCGCAGGGGTGATCGTGTAAGTCTGCCGGGAAACGTCCACCAGCACCGGGCGGGCTCCTGCACGCTCAATGGCCGCAACCGTCGCGACCGCGGTATGCGAGGGAGCAATAACTGCCTGTCCCTCGCCGATGCCAAGCGCCCGGAGTGCCAGCTCGATCGCATCGGTTCCACTGGCGACGCCGACGCAGTGCTTCACGCCCAGATAGGCTGCGAACTCCTGCTCGAAGGCCGCAACCGGCTCGCCCAGGATGTAGCGGCCGCTGCCGAGGACCCGGGCAATGGCGGCATCGATCGCCCCCTTTTGCGCCAGGTAGGAGGCGCCGGGGTTAGCCTGGGGAATCACGAGTCGGTCGGTCATTGCGTCAACGGTATTGGTCGAGATTCGCGCGGAAGAAATCGAGCGTGCGCTTGAGCCCGTCCCGTAAGGAGACGTTGGGCCGCCAGCCCAAGGTTTTGCGAACGAGGGCGTCGTCGGCGTAGTAGTCGCCGATGTCGATCCGCTTGCGGTCCGCGGGAAATTCACGTTGCAAGAACTGGCCGCTGCCGTTGAGCTCGACGAGCAGCCGGGCCAGATCGATCAGCGAGGTGACCTCGCTCCCGCCCAGATTGAAGACCTGTCCCGACGCTTCTGGCCGAACAGCCGCTAGCAACAGAGCGTCGACGCAATCGTCGACGTAGGTAAAGTCGCGCAGCTGCTGGCCCCCCCAGACGTCGAACGGCTTTCCCTCGAGCAACAGGCGGATCCACGCGCCGACGAAAGTCTGTCGCGCGTCCTTGATGCGCATCCGCGGACCATAGGTGTTCGTCAGCCGCAGCACGCAGGCCGGCAGCTCGTAGACGTCGTGATACAAGCGGTGATAGAACTCGCCGGCCAGCTTGTTGATGCCGTTGACGTCGACGGGCCGCAGCGGATGCCGCTCGTCGACGGGGAGCCGTTCGGGCCGCCCGTAAATCTGCCGCGTGCTGGCAAACACGATCCGCACGGCCGGATTGAATTGCCGACACGTTTCGAGAATCGACAGCTGGGCCCGGCAGTTGATCTCCAGGTCGGTGAAGGGATCCTCCATCGAATCGAGATGACTGGTCTGCCCGGCGAGGTTGAACAAGAAATCCTGCCCCGCGACGTGCGACCGCAGGCTGTAGGGATCGCGGACGTCCGAAATGTTCACGCGAACCCGCTCTTCCAGGCCCTGAACGTTGAAGCGGCTGCCGCCGTACTCCGGCACGAGGCTGTCGACGAGCGTCACCACTGCCCCCAAGTCGACGAGCCGCCGTGCCAGGTTGGACCCAATAAAGCCGAGGCCCCCGGTAATCAGGATCTTCGCGCCGGCAAAACGGCCGAAGTCAGAGGGCGCAGGGCGGCTTTCATTCACGTGTCACTCGCAATCGTTCGGCCATCGCTTAAATTCAGTCTTGCTTGGGAGGCGGGCCCTTCAGCACGCGGCGGGCCATCGAGCGCAACCCGCGCAAGGCAATCCGCACCCGGTGTCCCGTCTCGCTCCGTCGCAGTTTCTTACGAATGATCCGCTCGGACTCGCGAGCCAATTCCCCGAACACGGCTTCCGACGTGGCTGCGCTCGCCCGGCGAGCCAGGTCGAGGGCGAAACCGTGCTGCTCGCGGGTCGACGCAATCACCCAACCGAGCAGCCAATCGCGCTTCGAGAACGGACCAGGACCGTGAAACGTATTCAAATAGGTCATCTCGCCCCAACCGGGGGCGGAACGCAGCACTCTCGAAAGCAGCCCGGTCCGGCCGTCTTCCAGGCGTCCCGCCTCCTCGGGCGACATCCTCAGCGTACCACGGACGTCGAGGTCGCACAGCCAGAACTCGGGCCGGTCCATGGCCGCCAGCACGGACGACAGCTTGTCTTCCCCCTCATACGCGTCGATGATCCCCGGCTCGAACTCGACCGCCAGCACGCGGAGGCAAAGCGTCTCTCCGAGGCTCTGAAACAGCCGCAAATCGGTCCCCTGCGAATCGCTCTTGAACCAGTCGACGCGCGAGACCCCAGCCTGCTCGAGCGCCTTTTGCAGGCCGATACAGGGGACCCGCACCGTGCGCTCGACGTCGAACAGCCGGGCGAAACTCCAGTTCCCCAGCGCCGCCGCATCCGGTCGCAGCCGGCTCGAACAATAGGGCGAGCGCGTGAGGTGAAACTCGGCTTCGGTCACGTCGTCGGCCGCCGCTGCCGCCGGAACCACGTGGAGCTTGCGATAACCCGAGGTTTCCGCGTGCACGGCCTGCATGGCGCGCGTGTCGGCGTCGAAGGCGATGCAGATCGAATACGGGGCCAGCCGTCGCCATTTGGCGTTTGTGCCCCCCGAAGCGCCGACTTCCACCAGGACGGGGGGCTCGGCCTTGAATTCCGGGCCGGACAAGATGCGGTCGACGAGTTCCAAGGCGCGTCTCTCAAGCAGACTCACGACGCTCGAATATCACGCCCGTGTCCCGTGCGAGCCCCCCGTCGACGTGGATCGTCCCCGCCAGGGCTCCGAACTCTTCCACCAATCGGTACTGCGGCAAAAAGTGGCTCAGCACCCGCGGCCGGTTCAGAATCCAGGCCGGGTAGCTCACAGCAAAACCGTAAATCGACGGTGGCACGCTCTGGACCGTCAGACGGTCGTCCGCGTCCCAAAGTGGAGTGCGATCGAGGATCACAGTCGGGATTGCGGCCTCCGCGACCGCGCGCAGCATCGCGTGGGGATCCTCAACATACGGAAGGACGCCGGACAGTATGGCGACCCGCGCCGGCTCAACTGCCAAACACGACGCCAAATCGGCGAAGAATCGCAATTGCTCGCTCTGAAAATGCGCGTTCCCGCAAGCGACAAAGGCCGGTTGCTCGATGACGTTCCACCGGATCGTCACGCCCTCCAGCAGCCCGCGGCATTGAAAATACGTGCTCCCCAAAGCCCCCCCGATGTCGACGACGTTGAGCGTCCCGCCATTGCGCGAGGCGGCCCGTAACAGACCGACAAGCAGCGGATAGGAATGCTCGATTTTGTCGAAAAGCACCGAATCGCGTTCGTAGGCAGCCTCGCCCCGGGCAACTTTCAGTTGGGCTTGCTTGACCCGCTCGACGATTGCAGGGATGTCATATCCGTCGGAGTGCCGCCGCGCGTCGTCCCAGGTGGCGAAATTCCCCGAGTAACTCACGGCTCCATTGGGAGAAACACCACGGATGACCCGACGAAGATGGGGCGGAATCCAGTCAGCCAGCCAATGCTTGAGATCGGCTTTCATCTAAAAAGACCAGCCAGAATCGGGGGGAGCCGGAAGCGCGAACCAAGGCCCATAAAAAAAGCGAAAAAACGGGCCAAAAACCTACGATAACCCGCCCGTTTTGCCCCAGCAAGCAGCCGTTTTAATGCGTGAGCAGGCGAATCGATTTTGCGGGGCGACGGCCAATTCCTATCCTCAGCACATCGCCCTCTCGGCAATCTCACGATAGATTTCTCAGCTTGTGGAATTGACGAAATTTGCGCCCTCTTCTGCGTTGAAGTTACTTGACGGCTCTGTATATTGGGCGAAACAGGTGAAATCTATCGATTAAATCGACTTCACCGACGATGCGGACTTGCCTGATTAGCGAGACAGGGGACAAGAGCTGACGGCAGTGCTGCTGAAAAACACTGGTGCCAAGGGCCGGCACTAACGCTCCACGCCATGACGTCGCTTGCGTGCAGGTCGCACGGACTGACAGGGCTTAAGCGTTTCCTCGAACCAGATTGCTTCAGTGCTAAGGAGGGGAGTTCGGATGATCAAGTCGAGATGGTTCTGCGGCCTGGCCTTGAGCGCGGCAGTGGCGTTCGCAACGAATCAAGCTGTCGCGCGTCACTATCACTCCCATGGCTCGTATGGGAGTTGTGGTTCTTCGGGTGGATCGTACGGTTCCTACGGATCGTCGGGAGGTTCGTACGGCTCGCACGGCTCACATGGTTCACATGGCTCGAGCGGCGGCTCCTCGGGATCGCACGGCTCGAGCGGCGGTTCGTACGGCTCGCATGGTTCCAGTGGCGGCTCGTGGGGATCCCACGGCTCCAGCGGCGGAAGCTCGGGCGGCTCGTATGGCTCGTATGGCAGTGGCGGCGGCGCAGTGCGGACAACCTACAGCGCTCCCGAGACGATCACCACCGTGTCGGACGATCGCGGACATCTCACGCTGACCGTTCCGGCGGACTCGATCGTTTACCTCTGCGACCAGCCGATGACGATCACCGGCCCGGTGCGCGAGTACGTCATTCCCGGACTCGTGCCGGGACGTGAATACCGCTACCCCGTGCGGGTCGAGATGACGCGGGCGGGCCAGCTCTATCGTGCCACGGCGGAGCCGCGGATTCGCGTGGGGCAACCGATGGCCCTGGCCTTCAGCGACGCGGCAGCGAACTCGGCGGTGGTCGCGAGCAATTAGCGACCATCTCGGGCCCCGGTTCCGCTCCTTTTTGAAAGATTCGGGAAGGGAAGTCGTTGCGGCTTCCCTTCCTCTTTTGCTTTTCCCGCTTCAGGAAGGCTGCGAGTTATCGTTTGACCGAGGGCCGCGGTTAGCCGATGGCGCAGGGCTCGTCGAGTCCCGGCAGATGTTCCCACAGCGACTAAGAGTCTTTGCCGCCACCATCGTGGCGGATTTGCGGTCCTGCGCGAGCCCGTTTGTTCGTCGCTGGGGACATCCGCTCGGTTTTGCGCTCGTCAACATTTGGCTCGTCTACCATCTTGCCGCGATCGTGCTGGCCCCCTGGTCGGTTCCGCCAGCTTCGCGGCTAGTCCAAAACTCGTGGCGCGCGGTGGGCGCCTACGACCAGATCCTGTTTCTGAACCACGGCTACCACTACTTCGCTCCGGAGCCGGGCAACAGCACGCTCGTCGCCTACGTGCTCGAGATGCCCGACGGATCCCAGCAAACGGGGCGGATCCCCAATCCCGGGATCCAGCCGCGACTGCTTTATCACCGTCATTTCATGTTGACGGAGTACCTCGCGTCAGACGATCTCTCTCCGGCCCTTCGGGAAGAGCTCGTGAAGGCGATGGCGCGAGAGCTGTGCCGCGAGCACGAGGCGCGCCGCGTGACCCTTTCGCGAATCACCCACCGACTCCCTACAATGGAATTTGTCCGCGCCGGCGGCGCCCTCGACGATCCGGAAAGCTATGCCGAAGAGCCGTTGGGCAGCTACTCGGCCGACCAACTTTGACCCGCAT
>DASPSM010000591.1:0-3269 GCA_035623955.1 Planctomycetaceae bacterium | reverse complement strand
CATGCGGTACAGCGTGACGCCCAGGGCGTACATGTCTTTGGCGACGGGCAAGGCCGTTCCCGAAACCAGGGCTTCCGGAGCCAGGTATTCCGGAGTGCCCAGCAGCGTGTCGCCTGCGTTTGGGCCCGGCTGGACGGCGATCGGGCGCACGAAGCCCAGGTCGAGTAGTTTCACCTCGCCCCCCAGCGTGATAAAGATGTTCTGTGGTTTGATGTCGCCGTGAGCCAGGCCGCAGCGTTCGAGATCGTGCATGCCGTCGGCCGTTTGCCGGGCCATCCAGACGGCGCGGCGGAGCGAAAGCGGTCCTTCGTCGCGAAGTTCTTCGTCCAGCGTCCGCCCTTCGAGCCATTCGAAGACCAGGAAGGGCACTTCGGCTCGCGGCTCGGCCAGAAGGAGTTTGAGCAGGTGGGGGCTGACGACGGCCTGAGCGGCCTGGGCCTCGTTGCGGATCAACTGCAACGCGGTCGGGTCGTCGCAGCGATCGGGGCGCAGCCGCTTGAGGGCGCAGATGCGTTCGGTGCGGATTTCGATCGCCTTCCAGACCTCGGCAAACGCCCCCATGCCGGCCAGCTCGAGCGGCTCGTAGCCGTGCGGCAGCGAGAACTCGGATTGTCGCGCGGCCGCGGTGTGGACTCGGGGGCTGGATTGAGACTGCAAGGGATCGCGAACAATGGACATACGGCAATCCAGGGGTGCCAAAAAAGGGAGGCGGCAGCGAGGCCGCCGTATCCCCTTTATCGGCCCGGGGCACTTCCAGAGAGCAGATTTGCCGGGCCACGTGAAGAAGAATCCGTGAAAGGACGGGGCTTTGCCGTTTTCATTGAAGGATCGCGCGCGACCGATCGTGCGGTTAACTCCCGGACGGAGCCCAGTTTGCCTCGTTAATCGGAGGCAACGACCGCGGTTAGGCGGGCAGCCGACTCGGCATCGTCCTGCACGCGGGTCACAATTGACGTTGGGAATAAGCCGCGGCTTCGCAGAGTCTTGAACTTGGGTGACAGAGCGATGAAACGCACACTCTCTCGGCGACGATGGACCCGTCCCTTCGCAGCGGCCGCATTGCTTGTCTTCGCGGCAGCGGGCTGCGAGGAGAAGATCTATAAGATCGAGCAGTGGCCGCGGGGAGATAAACTGTGGCGGCGTCTGACGGTCGGTCGGCAGGAGCGAGGGAACGGCGCGCAACAGGATCTTAGCGACGAGGACAAAGCCGAGTTGGCTCGCCTCGCCCGGCTGTTCGGGAGCGAGCCCAAGCTAGTAGGCAAGCGCGCGACCTTCGTCGGCGCGTTCGCCGGCGCCCTGCCTCAGGACGTCGGCGGCGACGGCCATTACCTCCACTGGAAATCACCGCTCGGCAGTGTCTCGATCTACGTCGAACGCTTTCGCGGCAACGACGACATCGTCGCTGCGCTCGAGGGCAGGCGCAAAACCGTCGATCAGCTGGTGGACCACGTCATCGGCTGGTTCGACTCCGAGCTGCACGACGTTCCCGATTGGCCCGCATTGCGAAAGTTCCTCGACGTCACCTTTCGCCACGATCTGCATAACTTGAGCCTTTACAGCTGGCTCATGCAAACGGCGCCGGAATCGGAATCAAAGACCCCGGAGCTCACGTTTCGCATCGTTCAGTATTTCGTCGAGAGGCACTACGCGTCTTATGAAGAGGGGCCCGCCTTGCTCCGCGAGCTGAACGGGTTCAATCGAGGCAATGGGAATGAGGGCGGACCGTTTTTCGCCCGCATCCGTCGGCTGCTGCTGGCCCGCGCCAAGGCTCCGGCCGACGGTCCGTTGGCGCGCGGTCTCGGCTTTTTGAAGGACCCGAAAACGGCGTGGGCTTCGTGGCTTCGGTATTTCGAGAAGACGCCGTTTTACCAGCGAGAATTCGCGGAGTTTCGTCGCCACAAGGAAGAGGAGGCGCGAAAAAAAGCCAAAGCGGATCCTGCCGCTCTGGCAAAGGCGGTTCAGAACGGCCGACTCCCGGTCGCGGCGATGGACAAGGAGGAATTCGAGTGGAACCTGTTTGCGAGATTTGCCAGTGCGTTCCTCGACTTTCGAATGGGCAACTCGACCCGCGCCCAAGTCACGCTCGAAACGCCACGCAAGCCATTTTTGACAAACGGCAAGTACAACGCCGACGAACATCGCGTCGAATGGTCGCAACAAATTCCCGAAAACGATCCGCGGCCGCGCGAGCAAAGTGTCGATTGGCCGGGATTCTGTTGCGCGGCGTGGGACGATCCGGACGAGCAAGCCCAAAAACAGCTGCTGGGTAAACTCGGGATCACGCAACAGTCGTTGTTCGAATACAACCTCTGGTACCAGAGCCTCTCGACTCTCGAGAAACAAGAGTGGGACGCGTTTCTGCCGACGCTCTTGGGCGACGCGAAGTACGCCGATCGTCTCGAAGGATTCTTGTTTTCTGATGAGCCCGCCGGTCGCACAGGGGCTGAGCGGATCGCGTACGACGGCGCCAACGCGGTCCTTCAAGTCCTGGGACCGCCGAAAAACGGGGGCGGCCAGATCTGGATCAACGGCGTCCCGGTCTTTCCGGACCATCCCAAGCCGGGGAAAGATATCGACCCGCGCGACTAGAAGATCCCAAGCTGATCCCGCGCTTCGTCGGTCATGCGGTCGGGCGACCAGGGGGGGCTCATCACGAGCTTGATCTCCGCCTCGGAGACGTCGGCGAGTTTTTCCAGCGCCATCTTGGCCTGCTGGATGATTTGCGGGCCGGCCGGGCAGGCGGGGCTGGTGAGCGTCATGTTGACGGTGACTTTGCTGTCGACCTGCTCGATGTCGTAGACGAGCCCCAGGTCGACGATGTTGATCATCAACTCGGGGTCGACAACATCCCGCAAAGCGTCGAGCAAGGCGGCGTCATCGGCCATCGTTTTCCCTTCCAATTGAAAGCGCGAGCAGTCGCTTCACAATCGTACGCCGCGGACGGGGACGCGGTCAAATCGCGCTGCCTGTAGCGGAAGGGTACGCGGGTGAGAGCCGCGAGCCAGGCCTCGCGCCCCGCTTTTATTTCGCCTCCGAGTCTTCCAGCAGTGGTTGTTTGTCGCCCTTCAGGGAGATCGAAAACTCTCCAGCCGCTGGACATACCACTGCGGAAATCCAAGCTGCCGGGCCGGCTGGAGAATCCGCTCGACGTAAGCGTTTTCGGGCGGTTTCGGGACCATCGCCGCGCAGACGTAGCACAGCACGGGCTGCCAACCATCGGCGTCGGTTTGAACTAATACCGCTTCCGGCAGATACAGTTCGCCCAGGAC
>DASPSM010000587.1:0-2129 GCA_035623955.1 Planctomycetaceae bacterium | reverse complement strand
CGCCAGGGCGGCCGTCTGCGCCTCCCAAATCTTCGGCAACAACGTCGGATCCGTGCTGCCGTACTTGAACGGGGCGAGCTGCACGTAGAGGAAGGAAAAATCTCCCTCGTGCCAGACCGACCGCCAGCCGCCGATCAGCGCTTTCATCTTGTCGAAGTAGAGCTTGCCGTCGCCGAGGTTCGATTCGCCCTGGTACCAGATGGCTCCGCGGATCGCAAAGGGGACGAGCGGATGGATCATCCCGTTATAAAGGCCCGTGGGCGCATAGTTGTTCGACAGGGGGCTGGCGGGCCACTCGGGGGGCGCGGGGATCGGCTCGTGCCGGGCCTTCGCTTGCTGGGCCAGCGCGAGCCAATCGGCGTAGCGCGGCAAGGCGTCGGCCGTCATTTTCGCGTATTCGGCCTTGGCCTTTTCGATGTCCGACAAAATCGACGCCAGCGCGGGGACTTCCGCAAAGCCGACCGGCGGAGTCCAAGGCTCGATCCGCGTCCCTCCCCACGACGAGTTGATCAGGCCGATGGGAACCTCGAGCTGCTCGTGCAGGGAGCGGCCGAAGAAATATCCGACGGCCGTAAACCCGGGGACCGTCTTGGGCGTGCAGGCGACCCACGAGCCGCTGAAGTTGTCGGCCGGCTCGCCGGCGGGCCGCATCGGCACGGTCAACAGGCGGATGTTGGGGTGGTTAGCGTCCGCGATCTCTTTGCGCGCGTTATCCGACGAGGCGACGCTCATCTGCATGTTCGACTGGCCCGAGCAGACCCAGACTTCGCCCAACAGCACGTCGTGCAGCACGATCTTGTTCTTGCCGGCCACGGTGACTTCGATCGGCGACTTCGAGGCGACGGGAGGCAGCTCGACCTTCCAGTGGCGGTGTTCGTCGGCCGTCGCCTCGGCGTGCTCGTTGCCGATAGCGACGGTGACTTTTTCGCCCGGCTCCGCCCAGCCCCACACGCGAATCGGTTTCTCGCGCTGCAGCACCATGTGGTCGCCAAAGATGTGCGGCAGCCGCACGTCGGCGACGCACGGAGCGCTAAGGGCGACACACAAAATCAGCGGGCAAAGACCAACGATTCGCGCGACTCGTGGCAGGCGGGGCATGGTGCGTCCTCAAAAGGTGGGAGAAAAGCGGGCGGCGGGACGAGCCCATCCTAATGAAAGCGCGCTGGGTTGTCCTGCCAGCGTCAGACGGTCGTTTGCGCACGGCGGATTGGATTTGAGGAAACGCGTTTTGTATCAACTCCGAAGGAGTGACACTCTGCCTGGCCACGGGTGTAAACCCGTGGAATGTGGTGTCCTCATTAACAGGATTTGAGCCCCCGAAAGGGGGCGGCAGACTCGCGCCAAGAGTGTCGCCCCCTGCGGGGGCTTTTGCGCGGCGCTCGGGATGCGTTTCCACTAGCTCGCGCTAGTGGCTAGAGGAGTTTCGCCCCTTCGGGGCTGAGGTCTACTGTTATTGATCACTTCTCCTTCTTGGTGCTCTTGGTGGTTCACTGCCTTACTCTTGTCTTATTGCAGCGCGCCCCGGGCGGCGATTGGCCAGACGGCTTCCAGCCGGTCGCCGCGAAAAACGTGGAATGCGTCGTGCAGCACGGTCGTGAAGTCGGCGTAGCCCACGACCAGCTCGATCTTGTCGCCGATTTTGAGATCCTGCGCGCCGGGGCCGAGGTCGATCCAGCCGTGCTCCGCGCTCAGTTGCACGACTTTCGCGTCGGGAAAACCCTTCACCAGCGGCATGCACATCTCGCCGTTGACTGCCTTGCGGCCCGCATCGACGATGGCCCGCTCGAGCCTGGTGCGGCTGACGACCGTGGTGAGCACCGTGAGCGCCGGCTCCAGCCCCCTCACGCCGTAATGGTCGGTGTACTTCGGATCGCCGAAGATGCCGCCGCCGCACTGCAGCTCGGTGACGGCGGGGTGATCGGCGGTGAACTGGTACGAGCCGGTGCCGGCGGCGCTGACGATGTCACAGCAAATGCCCTTCTTGGTGAGGCCGTCGCGGCAGTATTCGAGCACGCCCATCGCCTCGTTGATCTTGGCCCGCTTTTCGTCCGGGTCGGCCACCTGGTGCAAGTGCCCCTCGTAGCCCATCAGCCCGACCATCTCGACTCCCTCGAGGCGATCGATGGCCT
>DASPSM010000585.1:0-10221 GCA_035623955.1 Planctomycetaceae bacterium | reverse complement strand
ACGGGGGCCGCCGTCGCCTGAGATGCCAGGGCGAGTAACACGCCGAGCACGAACACCGCCCGCAAAGACCACTGAGCCAGGTACGCCAAGCGGCGAGTTTCGGGAGTTTCAGGTACGACGAGAGCGGGGACAGGGGTTGCTGTCTGCATTGGATATCCTCTGTCGAAAGGGTTGAAGGCGCTTCGGCCGCCGACATTGCTTCAATATTCAGTGCGACGTATCGGCGCGATTCCCCTCACCGTTTTGGCTGTTTTGTCAACTTTTTTTCGGCTGCGCATTCTCGCGGCAATCAGAGCGCAGGCCTTGTGGGGCGTTCGGCCGGACCTGGGACGTCTCGCACGCTTTGCGCCTTGCTGCGAAACGAAACTGCTGAAACGAAGACTCTTCAGCAAGGGCGCGAGCGGATCGCGGCGGGGATCGGCTCGAGCCTGGCACTGTGGGTTCAAGAAGCCGGCTTCGGCGTGGGTGGGTTGTTGTCTGGCGGATCTTCGGGCGACTCGACCACCCACTTGTCGCCAAGCCGAATTTCTACTTTCAGGGGCTCGTCGATTTGACGGGGGGCAGGCGCGGGAGCGAACTCGGGCCAGTTCCAATCGAGGCCCAAATCCTTCAACGCCTGGCGAATGAGCCGCAAATCCCACACGTGGATCCCTTTGAACTCGTTCACCGTGATCAGCTTCGTGCCGTCCGGCGTGAACAGGACCACTAAGATTGAGTCCGGATTGGGATCTTCCAGCACGGCAACTTCACGGCCCGAGGCAGTCTCCAACAACCGCAGACCCGCCTGTGTTGGGACGGCCGCAAGCTTGCTGTCCGGCGAAAACGCAGCGTGTCCCCCAAGATGCGGCCCCTGTTCCCAGGTATCAACGGCAAACAGACGACCGCCGTCGAGTGTGGTCGAGAGCCAGCGGCCGTCGGGGCTGAATCGCGGGAGAGTGGCCCCCCAATCGGCCAATTGCCTGACGAATCGTCCGTCGCGAGCGTCCCAAATTTTGGCCAATCCTGTTAAGTGCGTCGCGGTAACGACCCAGCGGCCGTCGGGACTGACGGCAATGTGATTGAGGTCCGCGCCGGGGTCGAGACGGATCGGTTGCGTGGGCTGGTCGCGATGGAGGATCCAGCCGCCGGCGTAACGCAACTGTGAGGCCGCCGCCCGATCAGCGGTGACGACGACGCGGCCATCGCGGCTTTGGTCGAGGCCTTCACCGTTGGGCAGCGGCAGTGCCTCGGGCGGCCCAATCGACAATTCGCCCGTCGCGAGCGAACCCTTGCTGAGGGGCCAGCGGGATAGGCCGTTATAGGACAGCGTCAAGAGCCCCCCCGACGGCTCAAACACGACGCGGTTGTTCGCGCGGTGGCTGCTGGGGATGAAGCCCAACTCGCCTCCGGTAACCAGGTCCCAGAGACCGAAGCCGTTCGACATGGCGCAGGCCAGCACTCGACCGTCCGGATGCACCGCCGCACCGGAGGAGTATTTTTCATTCTTTGGCAACGGTTTGCTGCGAATCAACGTGCGGAATTCCTGGCCGCCGGCGACCCGCCAAACTCCCAGCCTGCCCTCCTGGACTGCGCCAGCGAGGCGCAATCCATCGCTGCTAAAGCGGCAGACCGAGTTGATCTGCATGGTCTTCGTCAGCATCAACTTTTCGGCCGTGCCGACATCGAAAAGGCTCACCGCGTTGCCCCATTCGGTCGCCGCCAGCCGCCGGCCCAAATGGTCAAAGTTGATCGAGCTCGCGACCAACCCGGCGTCGTCCAGCGTTCGATCAACGCGGAAGGTTGAGCGATCGTAGAAGCAGATTTGAGGGTGATTATACGAGACTGCCAGGATGCGGCCGTTGGGGTGCCAGGCAATGCTCAGGGGCCTATCGGTTTGCGGCGCCGATGCGAGAACCTTGCCGGTCCGCAGATCGCGGAGCTGTAGGACCTGATCGGCGTAACAGCACGTCGCCAGGAGGGGCTCTGTCGGGTGAAATTCGACGTTGACAGAGGTCTGCGTCTCAGGCGCCAGGTGACCGAGCTGTCGGCCGGTGGGCAGCTCGAAGAGGCCTATCGATCCGTCGTTGTACGTAAGAGCAAACTGTTGCGAATCTCGGAATACGGCGGTCGAAGCTTTCGGCTCATACAAGAGTTCGCGAGGCGTCGATCCCGCCAGCTGCCACACATGGATCCCCTTACCGAAACTCAGGCCGCGACTCATGTCGCCAAGGGCGATGAATTTGCCATCTCGGCTCAGGAAGGGCCAAGCGGGCAAACCGAGTCCGGGTAAATGGTAAATCTCGACGTCGCCGGCCACCCTTCGGATGCTGCAGTTGCCCGCTCGATCGGTGCGGGCGTAGAGGGTATGGGCTTCATCGAAATCGAGCCCAAGCGCATCGGTCGGCCAGGGGTTCCAGGGCCCGGCCAGGTAAAGGTCGGGCACGGCCAGGGTGGCGATGGCGGCGTTGCGCAGTTCCTGGAAGCTCGCTGGGGGCAAATCCAGCGTCCGAGCCAGTTGCGTGGCCTTTTTGATGGTTTCGAGGCTTTGGAAGCGTTGGCCGGGGCGACGGCTCACGCGATGCGCGCGGGACTGAGCAACGAGCGCCTGCCAGAGCTGTTCCGAACGCGTCCGCTCGCTCTTTTGAGCCTGATCGGCGGCCCGCACGGCAACGGCCTCAGCGTCGGTGGCACGGATCAGGCCCCAGGTCGTGCCGATGATGCCAACAACCAGCGCCGCCAACACAATCGATGCTCCGAGCACAGTGCCGCGATGCCGCCGCACAAATTTCCGCACCCGATACACGGTCGACGGCGGACAAGCCTGCACCGGCTCATCGGCCAGGTACCGCTCGACGTCGAGCGCCAGGCTGTTAGCCGTCTCGTAGCGGCGGGTGCGGTCCTTTTCTAGTGCTTTCATCACGATCCAGTCCAGATCGCCGCGGATGAGCTGGCTCAGCCGGTTCGGGTCGGCGTGCCGATGCGCCGCGACGGCGACAACTGTCTGGCCCATCGTGCTGATCCGGGTGCTTGGCCTGGCCGGCTCTTCTTCCCGAATGATGCGGCGGATCTTATCGAACGCCGCCTGCTTCAATCGAGTTTTGTCGAAGGGCGTGCTGCCGGTGAGCAGCTCATACAAAAGCACCCCCAGTGAATAGATGTCGCTGCGAGTGTCGATATCGAGGCTGGTCATCTCCGCCTGCTCGGGGCTCATGTAGATGGGCGTCCCGATCATCTCGGCAAACCGCGTGAACAGAGTCTCTGGGGTGAGCGGGCGGTCGATCGCCTTGGCCACTCCAAAGTCGATGACCTTGGGCACCGGCCGTGCGTCCTGCATCGTGACCAGCACATTGGACGGCTTGATGTCGCGGTGAATGATCCCCTTTTGATGCGCGTGCTGCACGGCGTGGCAGACTTGCACGAACAGGTCCAGGCGTTCGTGAATGGCCAACGTGTTCAGGTCGCAATACTCGGTGATCGGGACGCCGCGGACCAGTTCCATCACGAAGTAAGGCCGACCAGCGTCCGTGGCGCCGGCGTCGAGGACTCGTGCGATGTTCACGTGGTCCATGAGCGCCAGTGCCTGTTGTTCGGCCTTGAATCGCGCGAGCACCTCCTTGGTGTCCATGCCCGGCTTGATGATCTTGAGCGCGACCCGACGGCGGACCGGCGCCTGCTGTTCCGCCATGTAAACAATGCCGAATCCACCTTCGCCGATCTGCTCCAGTAATTTGTAGGGGCCGATCACCATGCCGGGGGTTTCGGCGACGGGACGCGTCGCGATGGTGGGAGCAAACGCCGCGGCCGGGGATTCGAGGAAGCTTCCCACATTCGAGTGGGCAGCCAGCATCCGTTCGACGCTGCGCCGCAGCTCGTCTTTTCCTGCACAGGCCTCGTCCAAGAAGGCCCTGCGCTCGGCCGGCGATTGCTTTTCCAACGCGCCGAAGAACAGCGATTGGAGGAGAGAAAGATTCTGGCTCATTTCGATTTCGGGCTCGTCTACACATAGTGCGACCGACGGCCTCGAACCCCTCACAAAATCTTCAGGTTCTCTCCAAAAAGTTTCGTTTTTTGTGCTGTGGGAATCTGGAACTAGTCCATTAATTCGGCGTAGAGCCACGAGCGGGCAAACGTCCAGGAGCGTTCCGCCGTGGCCAGCGAGATTTCCAATGCCGCTGCGGCCTCGGGCATCGTCAGTCCGGCAAAGAAGCGGAGTTTGACCAACGCCGCCTGTGCGGGTTCGTGGATCGCCAATTTGGAGAGGGCGTTGTCGAGGGCCAGCAAATCGTCCGTGGGCGATTCGATGATCGAGCAGGCCGAATCCAGATCGACCCGCTTCAACTCGCCGCCCCGCTTGATCCGGTGCTTGTGTCGAGCCTGTTCGACCAGAATGCGTCGCATGGCCTCCGCCGCGGCAGCAAAGAAGTGTCCTCGGCTGTTCCAGTCCTGGGGGTGAGAGACGTCCACCAGTCGAATGTAAGCATCGTGCACGAGAGCCGTGGCCTGCAGCGTCTGGCCAGGCTTCTCCTGGGCCATCTTTTGCGCAGCCAGGCGGCGCAGCTCTTCGTAAACAAGCGGCAAGAGCTGCTCGGACGCCTGAGGGTCGCCCTGCTCGATAGCCGACAGGATTCGCGTGACGTCGCTCATTACCGCTCCAAGGAAGTCTTCGAAGTGGTGTCTTGAGCATAGCCACGGACGGGCTGAATCACTCGTGGCGCGCTGCCACGATTCTCTGGCCGGAATCTCGAAAGTACCTGTTTCAGCAAACGTTCGAATCTCGCCGTCGGGTGCCGGGTGTTTTGACGCTCTCGCCGTTGGGTCGGGTGATTCCGGCAAAACGCATGAGAATCCGGTGCATGGAACCGCGTACCGAAATACGTATGAGTTCCCGGTCGAGGGCGTCACTTATCGGTGGTATTTCGGGGCCTGCGGAAAACGGATGAGTTTCTGCGCAATACTTGCACGGCGGCAATGCCATGCTCACCGATTGGCGAGAATCGAGTGCCTGGCGGCGTTGCGTCACGGGGAAATTCGGCTAGTCATTGCGGCTCCAGAGAGCCGGTTAAAGGGATTGTGATCACGCCGTCGCGATTAGCGCCGTACTCGATGCACGAGGTGTAACCCCCGTGGGCTTCGGTAGCGAGGGCAAGCGATGATCCCTTGTATCCCACCAACGTCGCCTCAGGAACCGTGAGGAGCAAAGAATAGTGCCCGGACTCGTCCTCGAAGAACATCCTGGTCCATACCGGATAACCGGGTCGGGCGGTGATTTGGGTTACGGTACCGTAATAGACGGTGTCAAAAATGACCGTGGAAATACCATCCTCGGCAGTCAAATCCGCAGACAGTACTTTGCCCGTGGCAGTGTCAATCGTTACGGTCCCGGACACGTCCCAAAGCTCACCGAGGGCCGACACGTCGAACACCACGGGTGCCGCCGTCGCCTGAGATGCCAGGGCGACCATCGCGCCCAGCAGCAGCACCACTCGCAAAGACCACTTAGTCAAGTACGCCAAGCGGCGAGTTTCGGGAGTTTCGAGTACGGCGAGAGCGGGAATAGGGGTTGCTGTTTGCATTGGATTTCCTCCTTACAGTACAGATAGGAAACCGTATCGCAAATTTGCCTCGAACGCCGACGCCGAGATTCACTCGGCTCATTGGCAAGAATCCCGTGGCCGTCAGCGTTAATCTTGCCTTTCCTGTGGCGCTGCTGGCCACCGACTTCTCATGCAGGGCAAGGCTCAAATGAGGCTGTAGAGTCCGAAGATGTCGTCAGCGCTCGTCGACGCAAAGTCCAAAATGACCTCGGTCGACGTGTCGAGCGTCACGTCGGCGCCTGAGCCGATGTAGAGGCCGCCGCCGACGCCCTGGCCGCTCGCGCCGCCCGTGCCGGAGATCCCGCCCTGCGCGGCGTTGGCAGCGATCAGTGTGGGATCGATCGAGGCGGTGGTGCCGCCGAGCACGTAGACGCCGCCCCCCAGGCCGTCGCCGCCATTGCTCCCGGCTCCGCCGGCGCCGCCCTGGGCCACGTTGAGGCTGAGCGCACTGCCGGCCAGGGAGAGGCTCGACGTGTCCGTACCGAGACCCAAGAAAATCACCTCGAACGCGCCGATGCCGCCGCCATTCGCGATGGCGCCGCCAGCACCGACACCGCCCGTGGCGCCCAAGCTCCCAGAACCGCCGGCGGCCAGGTTGCCCGTAAAGTGGCTGTCCGAGACTGCAGCGGTCGAGTCAACCCCGTTGTAGAAGCCGCCGCCGAACCCGCTGCCGCCAGTGCCAGGGTAGCCGGGGCGGCTGCTGCCGCCGCTGCCGCCAAGCGCCTGGTTGCCGACGAAGGTCACGTTGTTGAGGCTCGTGAGAGAGAAGATTTCGGCAGCGACGCCGCCGCCCCCGGCCGGAGCGCCGGGGCCTTCGGCGGAGTTACCGCCGATGGCCTGGTTGCCGTTAAAGCTCGTGTTGCTGATCGCGGCCGTGGTGGCGAAGATGACAATGCCGCCGCCCCAGGCCTCGCCGACGACGGGGTCGGGGTCAAGCCCGCCAACGTTGTTCCCCTGGTCGCCGCCCTTGGCGAGGTTGTCGGTAAACGTGCTCCCGGTGATCGTCAGTGGGGAGGCAGTGGTAATGGCGCCGCCCAGCGCCTCACCGCCAAATAGCTCGGTCAAGTTGTTGGTGCCGTTGGCGCCGACAGCCTCGTTGCCGGTGAACGTGCAGTTGCTGATGGCCAGCGGGTCCGTGGCCGGGTTGGTGAGCTCGTTCTCGCCGGCGCTGATGGCCCCGCCGTTGGTGAGGCGGCCCAGCGCCTGATTGCCGTTGAACGTGGAGTTGGTGATGGTCGCGGGCGAGCTGTCGTTGATGGCACCGCCATTGCCTTCACCGGTCCCCGTGGAGGGGCCGACCGCTTCGTTATTGGTGAACGCACTGGCGGTCACAGTCAAGGAAGGTCCCTGACTGTCGATGGCTCCGCCGGCAGAGCCTTCGGTGATGACGTCGGTATAGTTGCCGCCGGAGGCCAGATTGTACGTGAAGAGGGATTGCGTGACGGTTAGGCTGCCGTCATTCTCGATGGCGCCGCCGCTGCCGTAGTTGCCCAGGGAGTCGGCGTAGGCACTGTTGTCGGTCAGGACGACCTGGTCGAGGTTCAGGGTAGCGCCCGCGTCGACCAAAATGCCGCCCCCATTGCCCGCGACGACTTTTCCATGCGCGATGGTCAAGCTGTCGATGGTTACGGTTGCGTCATTACTGACTTCGAAAACCCGGCTGGCCTCGTTGCCGCTGACGGACACCTGATTTGCTCCCGGGCCATTGATGGTCACGTTGTTGGTGATCAGCAACTCGCCGCTCGTGAGCGCGATGGTGCCGCGCAGCCCGTGCGCGAAGTCGATGGTATTGGCACCGGGGCTGGCATCAGCCGCGGCGACGGCAGCCCGCAACGAACCGGTGCCGCCGTCGCTCAGGTTCAGGACAGTGAAGGCGCTGAGCAAAGTTCGCTCTTCGAGCTTCTCCAGCGAGACCAGTGCCGTGTTCGGCCGCGCCGCGATTCTACGACGCTTTGCGCTTCGTGCCTGGCCGCGCGAGAAAGTCCGGGGAAGCCAAGGGGAAAGCAACATGGTCAATCTCCCATTTTCAATGCGGTCTGTGATCGAATGATCGAGCAAGCGTCCCAGCGCGCAATCCGAGCGCAGGGGCTTGCCTGCGAAGATGTCCCTCGCGGAGTTGAAAAGGAGGCGCGGCCCTACGCGGGTGTAACGTCCGAGCGGGTCGAGACGGCGCGTTGCTGGCAACAATTCCGTGTATCAACCGCAACAGCCGCCGCGGACAGAGACAACTCCGGCGTCGATCGAGCGTTAGTGGATCAGGGCACGTCGCACCCGAGTAAGACGAGACGGCTGACTGGGGTTGTCTTTTGCATCGGTTTTCCTCCGTCAAAAAGTTCCAAAGGTCGTCATTCGTGGACCGCTGGGGCGTGTCCCTATCTATGTGCGAAATTCAAGGCGTGATTTGCCTCAGAATTCGCCGCTGCTTTTGTGGAGATTTGTTTAGTTGTCGCCCAGAGAATCGGGGGGACTCGGGCGCAATTTCAGCCCCTTAGGGCTTCCGCTCGACTTGCGATTGTTCCTCCACTAGGCTGGCTGATTGGAGCAAAACACTGCCCTTTCTGATTCGGGTTGTGCGATGGGGGACGCGACGGTCATCCTCTCGGCAATTGAAGCGGGCGACCCAAGCGCCGCGGACCAATTGCTGCCGCTCGTATATGCGGAGCTGCGCAAACTGGCGGCTCAGCGGATTTCCCGGGAGCAGCCCGGCCAACCACTGCAGTCATCGGACCTGGTACACGAAGCGTTTCTCCGCCTCGTCGACACCGAGAAGGTGCAGCATTGGAGCAGCCGCAGGCACTTCTTTGCCGCTGCGGCCGAGGCGATGCGGAGGATTCTCATTGAGCAAGCGCGTCGCAACCAAACCCAGCGGCGCGGTGGCGGGTTGCGGCGGCATAGCGGGGACCAGGTCGAAATCGCGTCCCCCGATCGCTCGCGGGAAATCTTCGCACTGACCGAGGTTTTGGACCGGTTCGAGAAGGTCGATCCCATCAAAGCCGAGCTGGTCAAACTTCGTTTTTTCGCTGGTCTGACGGCCTCAGAGGCGGCCGAGGCGCTGGACATCTCGAAGGCAACGGCTGATCGCAATTGGGCTTACGCTCGGGCCTGGCTCCACGCAGAACTCACGCAAGCCGAAAAGCAGCGCGGCGATCGAGGTTGCTCGCTCGAGTCCGGTTAGAATTGTGAGGCGATTTGACAGCGTTTTCGCACTGTCGACATAGGGACCCTGTGCCGCCGGCTCGCGTCGGGCGCTGATTTGAGCACGTTCGCTCTGGAATTGTCGATGACCGCAGTCGCGAGAAGTGAAGAAGCCATTTTTCTCGGGGCCCTGGACCAGGGTACCCCGGAAGATCGGCTCCCCTATGTCGACCGCGCCTGTGCCGGCGACCCTGTGCTGCGCGCCCGTGTGCTGGAACTGTTGACGGCCCACGACAAACCCCACGGTCCGTTCGACGCACCTCCGCTCGGCTTGGAAACAACATTCGGAGTATCGCCTGCCGGCGCGTCGACGTCGGATGCGAAGCAAGCGACTGGCGGGCTGCCAGCGTCGGACGCATTGCCTCAGCGGATCGGGCGTTATGAAATTGAGAAGGTACTTGGTAAAGGCGGCTTCGGTATCGTCTTCCTCGCGCGTGATGAGCAACTGAAGCGCTCTGTCACCGTCAAGGTGCCCCACGCCAATCGGCTCGCTCGTCCTGAAGATGTCGAACTGTACCTGACCGAGGCGCGCACTGTGGCGAGCCTTGACCATCCGCACATCGTTCCAGTCTTCGATGTCGGCAGCACGTCCGGACATCCTTTCTTCGTTGTCTCGAAGTACGTCGAGGGGACCGATCTGGCTACGAGGCTCAAGGAATCCCGGCTGTCTTGGCCGCAAGCGGCGGACCTTGTGACCACCGTGGCCGAGGCGTTGGACTACGCCCACAAGCAAGGATTTGTGCATCGAGACGTGAAGCCCGGCAACATCCTGATCGGCGCCAACGGCACGCCGTATCTCGTGGATTTTGGTCTGGCACTGCGAGAAGAGAACCTCGGCAAAGGGCCGAGGCATGCGGGAACCGCTGCCTACATGAGCCCCGAGCAGGCTCGTGGTGAAGGGCACCGGGTCGACGGCCGCAGCGACATCTTCAGCCTCGGCGTCGTATTCTACGAACTGCTGGTCGGTCGTCGTCCGTTTAGAGGTGAGACGCCGGCCGAAGTGCTGGAAAAGGTGACCGATTACGAGCCCCGACCTCCACGACAGTGCGACGACGGCATTCCACAGGAGGTGGAACGCATTTGCCTCAAAGCCCTGTCGAAACGAGCAACGGACCGCTACACGACCGCCCACGATTTCGCCGAGGATCTGAGGCACTTTCTCCGCGAAACCACTCGCGTCGTCATCGCAGATCAGAGACCAGGTCGTCCTTTGAACGCCGACCAAACGACCAAAGAAACGCTGAATGGAAGCCACGCGTCCGGCGCAACGCCCTCGTCCGACAGCCGGCCGATCAAGATCGTTCCGAAGGGGTTGCGATCCTTCGATGCCCAGGATGCTGATTTCTTCCTGGACCTGTTGCCCGGTCCGCGTGATCGGGACGGACTGCCCGACAGCATCCGTTTCTGGAAGACCCGCATCGAGGAGACCGACCCTGACATGACTTTTTCGGTC
>DASPSM010000575.1:0-6856 GCA_035623955.1 Planctomycetaceae bacterium | reverse complement strand
ATCCTGGGTACATCGGCAAGAAGTACTTGCAGGATTGGATCGCTTGCCCGGACGTAGCCGACCAGATCGGATTTGCTCTCGAGCCGGTGCACACGCATGCCTTTCTGTGCGGTGCGCCAGCGATGATCGGACTGCCCACTCGAACAAGCGAGGGCGAACTCCATTTTCCTGAGCCGCCGGGAATGATCGAGGCGCTGGTTCATCGAGGGTTCGAACCCGACATGCCTCAACGGCCAGGCAACATCCATTTCGAGAAATATTGGTAATTGCCGCGACCTGGGATCGTCGGAAAACAAAATCCGATTGAGTGGAGAGAAGCCGATGCAGCTCGTCTCGGTGAAGATTGAAAAACCGGAGGCCACGAATTTCATCCTCGGGCAAACGCATTTCATTAAATCCGTGGAGGACATCCACGAGGCACTTGTCACCGCTGTTCCCGGCATCAAATTCGGCCTGGCGTTTTGCGAAGCGTCCGGAAAATGCCTGGTGCGCTGGTCCGGGACCGATGAGGGCCTGATCGACCTTGCGCGGAAGAACGCCGCCGCCCTGTCAGCCGGCCACACGTTCCTGGTGTTTTTGGGAGACGGTTTTTACCCGCTCAACGTGCTCAACGCGATCAAGATGGTGCCCGAAGTCTGCCGGATTTTCTGCGCAACAGCGAACGCGACGCAGGTCGTTCTGGCAGAAACGGAGCAGGGGCGCGGCGTTCTCGGCGTGGTCGATGGGTTTGGCATCAAGGGGATCGAGGACGAGGCCGAGATCGAGTGGCGGCGCGGCTTCCTGCGCCAGATTGGTTACAAGTTGTGATTGCCGGCATCAGCCAGCGTCGAGGTTCGACATCCGTCGGAAAGTTCAGCCGTGAATTTTGTGCATCGGCTGTTAGGGACTTTGGCGTTCGGACGAGAGTCGCTGACTCCGGCCGACCACGTTCGCACGCTGACGATCGACGGCCGCGAGCGGAGCTATCTGATCCATCTGCCGTCAAATCTCGATCCGAATAAGCCGGCACCGGTCGTGCTGCTGTTGCACGGCGCCGGGGCCAGCGGCTCGCTGATGGTCCCATTCACTGGGATGAAAAAGAAAGCTGATGAAGCCGGATTCATCGCCGTCTATCCCAACAGCAGCGGAATTGGTCCTTTTCTGGCGTTCAATGCCGGGGATTTCGTCGGGAAGCTCGCCGGCAGCGCTGACGATGTGAAGTTCGTCGACCGCTTGTTCGACGACCTCCGCACGGTGGTAAACGTCGACCCGAAGCGCATCTTCGCTGCCGGAATGTCCAACGGCGGATCGATGTGTTACCGGTTGGCGGCAGAGCTCTCCGACAGAATTGCCGCCATTGCAGCGGTCGCAGGCACGATGGCGATCGCGGAAGCAAGTCCCCATCGGCCCGTATCCGTGCTCCATTTTCACGGCAGCGAAGACCGAGTGGTTCCATTCAACGGGCACCGACGCCGAGCTGGCCGGTTGCTTAAATACCGTTCCGTCAAGGAGACGATCCGCATCTGGTGCGAGATTAACGGATGTCCCTCGACGCCCCAAGTCACCGAATTTCCCTGGACCGACGGAGCCCGAACCGTCGTCCACCAAATGGTCTATGGGCCGGGAAAAGAGGGTTCAGAAGTCGTGCTGATCGTGGTCGAAGGGGGCGGACACACCTGGCCAGGCCAAAGGCCGCCAATCCCCTTTATCGGCCGCTCGACGCTCGACGTCTCGGCGAACGATCTGATGTGGGAGTTCTTCCAGCGGCACCCGATGCCGTGATGTTCTGACGTCATCCGTTCCCGGCTGATCGGTCGTGGCCTGGCCCAAATCGCGCCACAGCAAGCTGCTTTAGCGCCTTCAGATCGAGTTTGCCCGCCCCCAACATCGGCAGCTTGGGCACCTCGAGGAAGCTGTCGCGAGAAGGAATCCAGAGATTAGGCAACCCTTGAGCGCTCAAACGCTCGATCACCGTTTCTGCAGGCAACGGCAGGGGTTCGTGAATCACGACCAAACGCTCGCCCCTCTGGCAATCGGGAACCGCCGTGACGGCGAGCGTCGGCTCATCCCGTTCGGTCGGAGCGCCCGCAGAGACGATTTTCTGCAAACTCTCCTCGATTTTGAGATGGGGGACCATCTCGCCGCCGATCTTCGAAAAGCGACTGGCTCGATCAGTGATCGTGATAAAGCCATCGGAGTCGATGCGGGCCATGTCGCCGGTCACGTACCATTCACCGCGCATGACGGCTGCAGTCTTTTCGGGTTGATTGAGGTAGCCGAGCATCACGTTCGGCCCAGCGATGAGCAGGAGCCCTTCGTGGTCGATTCCGACGTCCTTCCCCAAGTCAGAATCGACAACCTTCGCACGTGAGCCGGGTAAAACCCGTCCCACTGTTCCCTCCTTCGCTCCCCTGCTGGCCGGATGGAGTAACCGATCCTTCGGCACGTTGGTGGCGGCCGCCGGGGACAGCTCAGTCGAGCCGTAGGCTTCCACCGGTTCGATGCCGAACTTGTCGCGAAAAGCATGGGCAAGATTGAGCGGTAGCTTTTCCGCACTGACGATCACGACTTCGAGCGTTCGAAACTGCTTTTTATCGCAGCGCCTCAGATAGGCACGGAGGAAGGTCGGCGCGGTGAGGAGGATCGTGACCTTGTGCTCCAGGCATAATTGACCGACCTTGCGCGCGTCGAGCGGCGTGAAATGGTAAACCCCCTTGGGGTCAAGCGAAAGCACCGTCCACAACGTCCCCGTAAAGCCGAACGAATGAAAGAAGGGCAAAATCCCGAGCAACACGTCGGTGTCCTTGATTCGAAACAGCTCCTCGACTGCCCGCACATTCGAGCCGATGTTTCGGTACGAGAGCATCACACCTTTCGGATCGCCGGTCGAGCCGGCCGTGAACGCAATCGTGAGCACGTCATCGGAATTGAGGTCGAGCAGCCCGAGCCACCGCTCCAGGATCGCGACTGGCGTGAGATACGCGTGAGCTCCTGCGACCGCCCTGTCCTTCCACGTGATTTTGCGCAGGAGATCCTCGAGGAAGACGAGATGCGCGTCGATGGAGAGGTACATCTGCGACAGAAACCGCCGACTGGTCAAAACGTGCCGAGCGCCAACTTGGGACAGGCAGGAATTGAGCGTATCGCTGGATGTCGTGTAATTCAGATTCACAGGCACGCGGCCCAGCAAAGGAAGTGCCGCATTGACCAGCACGGCCGGCACCGATGGCGGCAGAAGCACCGCCACGTGCTTTTCGTCCTTTTCCAAGGCTTCGCGATCGAGTAGCCTCCGCATCGCGAGGACTTGGGCCAAAAGCCGACCGCCAGTCAGCTCTGTTCCGGAGGAATCAGCGAGTTTTTTCTTAAAAAGCCGACGGCGACACATTCGCAAGAATTGACGTGGCAGAATCACCTTCTGTCGAAAGTCGCTAATTGCCATCTCCGGTCAAATGCCAAGTGAGCAGCCCACAAACACTGCAAACGAGCGAGCAGCCGCCTCGTAATGCTCCGGTTCAGAAATCGGGCCATTGGGGCACCCTGTCAATCTTGCTCAGTGTCGTCGCCTGGTGACTGGGGCTCGTTCGGCGGTTCTTCGTCCTCGAAAGGCCCGACGGTCTTGCGCCCTTCCTCGATATTATGGCGAAAGTCCTGGTCGAGCGCTTTGATTCTGCCAGTTGCGCATCGACCGTGAATTTTGAGCCGCACGAATTGCAATGAAAAATGATCTTGATACCCCCGAAGCCTTCGTGGACGCAGTACTTCGAGGCAAGTTACAACTTGGAACGCCCTGGCCACCCTGGTCATTCCGGCGCTAATCGCCAGATCGTGCAGGCTATTCAATCGCTCCCGCGAGGCTTTGCGGCGACTCCTTGCGAAGGAGGCGGCCGATCTCGCCGAATTCCTCAGCCAGGAGATCCAGAATGTCGTCGAGGCTGAGAATCCCCACGAGGCGTCCATCCCGGGTAACAACGGGCAAGCGCCGGTACGACCCGCATCGCATAAGACCGAGAGCTTCCTCGATCGGCGTCTCCTCTGCGATCATTTGCGGCAGCCGGGTCATCACCTGGCTCACTAGCGTCTCGTTCGGATCTCGGGATTCGGCAATCACGCGAACAACGAGATCTCGATCGGTGAGCAATCCGAGAGGTCGCTGCTCTTTGTCGACGACGACCAGCGAGCCAACTTTTCGCGCGTGCATCCGCCGCGCCGCTGCAGACACCGATTCGTCCATCGACGCTGTATCAACTGATCGCACGCAAATTCGTCCAGCGGACATGACGGCACTCCCAAAATCGCCCTTTAATTGATCCAGGATCGGCCTTGGAAAACGAGCTTCTGCTAACGCAGAGGACATGCCAACAGCCAAAATTCCGTTCGTTGAGCCCCGGGGAATGCGTGTCAGGCCTGAATCGGGCGGATTTTAATGAAGAAACAGCTCCCTGCACACACGGACTGAATGCCAATTCGATGCGCCGCCGTGCGTATCCGCACGCATTGGAGGCGCAACGCAGGCCCAGCTGTTTCGACATGTTTGTGCTTCCCTTGCAATCTGCCGGTCTTGAAAGGCATCGTGGTGCGGCATGTCGATTGCAAATATCTGGTCAGCGATAGTGGTGGCACCGGGGTTTGAGGGCGGGAGGTTCTCAGATGACAGTGGAACAGAGGTTCCATCGGCCTTGGCTCGTCGCCGTTTGGCCTGGAATGGGACACGTAGCCCTGAGCGCGGGATACTATCTGATGGCGAAGCTCGGCATGCACCAGGTCGCGGAGTTTTCCACGCGCGAGTTTTTCGACGTCGAGCATGTCGACGTCAAGAACGGCATCATCAGCATGGGACGCATGCCACGAAGCCGGCTTTTTGGGTGGCGCGATCCGAAGGGCGGGCACGACATCATGGTGTTCCTGGGGGAAGCACAGCCGGCTCATGGGAAATATGGATTCTGTGGCCAGTTGCTTGATCGCGTGCAGGCTTTCGGAGTGGAGCGCGTCTTCACGTTTGCTGCCATGGCGACCCAGATGCATCCCGAACACGCTTGCCGCGTTTTTGGCGCGGCGACCAGCCCGAGCGCACTAGCGGACTTCAAGAACCGGGAGGTCGAGATCCTTGAAGAAGGTCAAATTGGTGGCCTGAACGGGGTTTTGCTAGGTCTGGCAGCTGAACGGGGGCTAAACGGAACCTGTCTCTTGGGCGAAATGCCTCACGTTTTCGCGCAGATGCCTTTCCCAAAAGCGTCGCTTGCAGTCCTTCGCGTTTTCACAGAGCTTGGCGTAATTGACTTGGACTTGGCGGAGCTTTCCGAGCAGGCGGCTTTGGTTGAAAAGAGCCTCGGGGAGCTCCTGGCCAAGGTCGCCGAAGCAATGCAGCGCAAGAGAGCGGGCGAGGCGGAAGAGGAAGAGGAGGCGGTCGTCTCCCCATCCGAAGAGGCGCCCGGCCTGCCTCAGGAGGTAGAAGAGAAGATTGAGCAGCTTTTTGCCGAAGCACAAAAGGACCGTTCCAAAGCTTATGAGCTCAAGAACGAGCTGGACCGCCTGGAGGTTTTCCGCGACTACGAGGATCGCTTTCTCGACCTGTTCAAATCGCCCGAATAACGGCGGGGCAAGCGCACGATGATGCAAGCCATCACCATCCAGCCGCAGCCAGCGCGCGGCGCGATCCAGCGACGAGTCGAATACGTTGAACGCAAAGGGATCGGGCACCCGGATACGATCTGCGATTGTGTGATGGAGGCCACGTCCATCGCGCTGTGTCGCGCCTATCGGGAAGCCTGCGGCCGCGTGCTGCACCACAACGTCGATAAAGGGCTTCTTGTCGCGGGGCAGTCGTCGCCACGGCCTGGGGGCGGAAGGATCGACGCGCCGATGCGGCTGATCTTCAGCGATCGGGCGACGACAGAAGTGGGCGGAAAACGCGTCCCGGTAGGGGAAATTGCTGAGTCAGCCGCTAAGGATTGGTTGCGTCGACATCTGCGTTTTGTGGATCCCGATCGGCACGTTGTCTATCAAAACGAGATTCGGCCTGGTTCACCGGAATTGGTCGATCTATTTGCTCGCCAGGAGTTGACGGCCAACGACACGTCTGCCGCGGTCGGATACGCGCCACTCACCGAGACGGAGCGGCTCGTTCTTGAGGCCGAGCGGTTCCTGAACTCCCCTCAATTCAAGCAGCGGCGTCCTGAAGTCGGCGAGGACATCAAGGTTATGGGTGTCCGTCAGGATCGGCACCTGTCGTTGACGGTTGCGGCGGCGATCGTCGATCGCTTCTGCGCGACACAGCGAGTGTACTTTGACTTCAAAGAAGCCGTGAGACAGGAACTGTACAGCCACCTCGAGGGCAAGCACGGATCATTCGATTCTCTCGACGTGGCAATCAACACGCTCGACGACCCAGCCCGCGGCGATTCTGGCATGTACCTGACAGTGCTCGGAACTTCGGCCGAAGGGGCGGACGGAGGTGAAGTTGGCCGCGGCAACCGCGTCAACGGCCTGATCAGCTTTCATCGGCCGATGACGACTGAGGCGGCCGCAGGCAAGAATCCGGTCGCGCACGTGGGTAAGATTTACAACCTGCTCAGCCATCAAATCGCACAGCGAATTCACGCCGAAGTCGACGGGATCTTGGAAGTCACGGTCTGGATCTGCAGTCAAATCGGCAGCCTGCTGGGGAAGCCGCTTTCGATCGCAATTGAACCGCTCGTTGCCGGAGGCGCGATCGACGCCGGATCGGAATCGAAAATCCGGACGATCGTCGAAAATGAACTGACGTGCTTGCCCGCCTTCGTCGAGAGACTGATTCGCGGCGAGTTACCGGTCTGTTGATTTCATTCGGAATGTCGCCCAATCAGCCCAAGCCAGAAGCGCCACTGCGCATGAGCCCCAG
>DASPSM010000375.1:0-4542 GCA_035623955.1 Planctomycetaceae bacterium | reverse complement strand
GAACGTTTTTCGATGCGCCGTATTGCTTGCAGCGACTCCACCTGACGATATTACCGAACCGGAGAGACGATCGCGCGAATCACAAGAAAGACGACCGCGACGAGCGCCGTGATTCCAAAGAGCCAGGCTAGCCAGATCGCGACCCACTTGACTGGCAGCCGCTTCAACCTACGCCCGCAGTTCGTGCAGGCGTAAGCTTCGCGAGTCACTTGATAGCCACACTTGGGGCACGCGACAAGTCGGCCCTGCAGCGCGGACGGCTCGTCATATTCCCTGATCGCGTCGGTCGATTCTGGAGGAGGCACTTCGACGGGTTTGTGGCACTCTGCGCACTTCGCTATGTGGCCAGCCGCGCTCTCCGAGAAACGGATTTGGCAGCCGCAGTGAGGGCAGGAGAAGGTGATCGTCATCGGTTGGGCCACCGAGAAGCACGCGACTGGGCTGCTGTATGGCTGTTAAAGCGCTTTGGCGGAGGGGACGTCTTGTCCCGCAGAGAGGCGCGATGGCCTTCCGAGCCGTCTCCACCGCAGCGCTGGCCCACTCCAATTGCCTGGAACAGATTCATTCCCTCTTGTGCCAACCTACGCTAAGTAATTCGGAGACCAGGGTTGCTTGAATCTACCGCTCGCTTGGTGGCGTTTCTTGATTCGAAACCGACAACGTCGCGAACAAGATCCGCCACGCAGTCCGCTCCCATCTTCTGCATAATACTCACACGGTGCGCCTCGACGGTCTTGCAGCTGACATGCAGTTGGTGGCCGATCTGCTTGCTCGATAGGCCGTCGACCACAAGTCGCAGAACCTCGCGCTCGCGCATCGTCAGCCGCTCGAATCGCTTACGAACAAGATCATCCTCATTGCGCCTCTGCCGCCATTCAGCGTGCAAAGCCAGGGCGCGCCGGATGTGATTGAGCAAGACATCGTCCTCGACCGGCTTCTCCAAAAACTCGACGGCGCCGCTCTTGAGCGCTCGAACGGCCGAGGGGACGTCGGCGAATCCGGTGAGCACAATGATCGGAAGATCACAATTTCGCCGGATCAATTCCTGCTGCAGATCCAGGCCGTTTATCCCCGGCATTCGTACGTCCATCAGGAGGCAGCCCGTTTCTCCCGGTTGATAGGCCTCGAGGAAGCTTGCGGCCGAGGGAAATGTCCGCACCGGCATGCCTCCCGCTTCAATCAGGAACTGCAGCGACCTGCGAATCGCTGCCTCATCATCAACGATAAAGACTGTTTCTTGAGCGCGCGGCGACGGCATGACGCTTTCAACGTTGGGTGACCGCCCGACGGGATCGCCGTGGACGGTCTAAGCGGGGATACGCTGGGAGGAAGGAAGGTCGTGGCGCGGTTCGGGCACGTGACGATCTGATTCTTATCGTCGCCTACCGAAGGGTCCGGACCAGGATCCTATGTGACGCATGGGCAGCCAGTCAGCCGTTCCGATGGGACGAAATGTCCTGTTTGTACGCCTTTCGGAAATTCATCGGAAAGCCGCCGATGCCCCCGACGGGGGAAGTTGACGATCGCCGTGGCGACCGTCATCGGCGATTCACGACACACCGGCAGCAGAGCCGCGCACGCCTTTCATCTAGCGCAAATCTCAGAAACTCAAACGAATTCCGCGCGGAGCAAGAAGGGACCCATTTCCGGGACTTCTTCAACGTCCACTCGCGCGTCGCCTCCGAACACGTTGTCGGGTTCCGGACAGCTGGTGAGTCGATCCCGTGCGAGCGAGTTTCGGAAACTCGTCGTTTCTGGGACCGTGCCACCCGAGCAACGTTTCTCGGTTTTGCGCAGCCCGGTTTGTACGTCGATCGATGTGACCGATGCGAGCAACGCTCCCACGACTGTGTCAAATCGGATGCGAGGATCTCTTCGGACTCTCCGAACCGGACTTTGGGGGCGGCGAAGGCGGCCCTTGTTCTTTCGCCGGTGCGGATAACACCAGGTTCTCGATGAAAAACTCCATCATCCGCGGCCGAGAGATCCCAGAATGGCCGCGATCCGGACCGACTTGCACCTCGAAACTTTTCCCCGCCTCCTGCAAGGCCCGGATCAGTTGCAGCGAGTTCGACGGGTGCACGTTGTTGTCCGCCGTGCCGTAGTAGAGCATCAGTCGGCCCTTCAATTCCTTGGCGTGAACCACCGCGCTTCCCGCGTCGTAGCCCGCTTTGTTGGACTCGGGCAGACCCATGTACCGCTCGGTGTAGATCGAGTCGTAAAGCCGATAATCGGTGACCGGCGACGACGCACACGCGGCCCGGAACACGTCCGGGTGCCGCAAGAGGCACATGACGGACGCGTACCCGCCGTACGACGTGCCGAAGATTCCGACGCGGGTCTTATCCACATACGGCCGGTTCCACAGCGATTTCACCCCAGCCGCCTGATCGTCGATCTCGACGACCCCGAGCTTGCCGTAGATCGCGTCGACGAATTTCTTCCCGCGCCCGCCCGCGCTGCGCGAGTCGAAGGTCGCGACGAGGAACCCGTACTCGGCCAACGCCTGGGGGGAGGAGTACGTCTCCCGCGCGCCATTGGTCTGCGGCCCCGCGTACACCGAAACCAGCAGCGGGTACTTCTTGGAAGGGTCGAAGTTCGACGGGAAATACAAGAGACCGTAGAGGTCGGTGACCCCGTCCGCAGCCTTGAATGTCATCAATTCGGCCGGGCGCAGCCCGAGTTGCTTGAACCGCGACAGGTCGCTCCGAGCGAGGTCGGCAATGACCTTGCCCTCGGCCCTGAAAAGCCTGGTGGCGGGCGCGGCAGCATGGGTCTGCACGACACTGACGAACGACTTCCCGTCCGGGGCGAAATCAACCGTGTGGTGGTAGGCCGGGTCGGTCAGGCGGGTATCGCCCTTGCCGTCGAGGCCGACCCGGTGCAGTTGCAGCTTCATCGGATTGTCGCCGCTGTGGGCCGTGTAGTAGAGCAACCCAGCGCCCTCGTCGAGGTGAACGACGTCCGCCACCTCGAACGGGTGGTTCGTCAACGTCGTCAGGAGCTTGCCCGAAAGGTCGTAGAGGTAGAAGTTCCGCCAGCCCGTCCGCTCGGAGGCCCAGACGAATCGGCGGTTGTCCCTGAGGAACCGCATCGCCGGCGTGTTCTCGACCCAGCTCGCCGGCCACACCTCGCGGACGATCACGCGGCACTTCCCGGTTGCCGGGTCGGCCGCCACAAACTCCATCGCGTTCTGCTTACGGTTCGTCCGGTAGAAGAGCAGTTCCTTACCATCGGGCGACCACGAGACGTGATAGACGTAATGCCCGATCGAGTCGTTGGTAAAGGGCCCGCCGTCGCGGACGTCGAGCCGAGTCAGTTTCTTGCTCGCCAGGTCATAGATGAACAGATCGACCACCGGGTTCGCGGCGCCGGGCTTCGGATACGGCTCGGTATCGAGCCGCGTCACGAGCGCGGTCTGGTCGAGCGCCAGGAAGTAATCGGAGACCTTCGACTCGTCGAACCGGTAGAACACAATCTTCTTCCCGTCCGGCGACCACCAAATCGCGGTCCGCTGCCCCAGTTCCTCGCCGTACATCCAACTGGCGGAACCATTCTTGATCCGGTTCTTCTCGCTCCCGTCGGTGGTGATCGGCATTTCGATCAGCCCTTTGGCATCGGAGATCCAAAGGTTCCGATCGCGGTAAAACGCCTTGAACTGACCATCGGGAGAGGGACTTGAAGTGGCTTGACGACCACGGCCGACGGAGGCACCGCCCCGTCCGCCGCGTTCACGGCCACGACCGCCGTTCCTTCCGCCCGCGAACCGCCCCCTGCCGGGTCCGGGGCCTGGTCTGTCCTTGTCGCCGTCCTTCGGCTCGGGCAGGGTTTCCGATTTCCCGGTCGCGATGTCGAATCGGATGCGCTTGCCGTCGAGGCGGTATTCCAGCGCTTTCCCGCCATCTTTCCACGTGACGAGTACAGCCCCCGACTTGACCGCGCCGGGGAGTTGCTTCTCCATCTTCTGATAGTTCTCGTAACCCGGCATGGACGGAAGCCGGTCCTGGGCACTAAGACCGCCACAGGCAGCCACAACGGCAATGCCGCACAGCAGCGAATCGAATAAACCACGACCGGACGTCTTCACGGCGAGTCTCCGGCAGAATGACGTGATGGGTGCCGCACGGGAGCGCAGGCAGTTGATCCCTTGATGATTCCACGCGGTGCAGACGACGTCAAATGACAAATAGGGTAGCTCCGGCGACCCGATGCGCGCGTCTCACACTAGACCTTGATCTGCGCAAACGAACGTATTTGGCAACCCATTCCGGGAGTTTTTCGCGATTGACCGAGCCCGCGGTGCCGATAGGATTAAGCGTCGGGTTCTGTTGACGTAAGATTAATAGGGAACGGGGTTAATACGGAACAAAGGGGGCGACTGGATTTGACTGGGTCACCGTAGGTGTCGGTGGCGTGCCGTGGTTGATCAGTGGGCCACGTAAAAAGCTGATCAAAAAACATCTGCCGAAAAGCAGGTTGCTCTCGCTGCCTAATTAACCAGGTAGCTCCGGCTGCGGAATCCCCGCCTGAGGAGTCCAAAAG
>DASPSM010000546.1:0-9790 GCA_035623955.1 Planctomycetaceae bacterium | reverse complement strand
CGCGTTCCATTACCTGCGGTACGGGCTGAGCGCGATCCTGGCTTTTGTCGGCGTCAAGATGCTGATCGACGCCTGGGTCGACATCCCCAACTGGATTGTGCTCGCCGTCGTGGCCGGCTGCCTGGCGACTTCCGTCGCAGCCTCGCTCCTGTTCAAAAAGCCCGACGCCGCGCCGCCGGAAAGTGAATCGCTCGGCGCCGCGGGCGAGCGCGTCGAGACGGCTGGATAAACCAATTCCCTGTCGCCTCGACATTCTCAGCGAGCAATGCGCCTACCAGCCCATCCAACCCAAGCAGCATGGGAGTTCTGGACTGGACGTGTAAGTTCGCTCCGCCAGCGGGATCGGCTTATGTTGTGAGCGGTCGTAGACCAGTCTCCCGTCGACGAGCACCGCGACCACATGCGTCGCGTACTCGAACGGATCGCCGTCGTAAAGCACGACGTCGCCGACCTTGCCTGCCTCCAGGCTGCCGTACTGCGAATCGACTCCCAAAATGCGAGCCGCATCGAGCGTGATCGCCTTGAGCGCCGCGTCGCGTCCCAGGCCGTACACCATGGCAATCGCCGCTTCTTGCCGCACAACGCGCGTCTTAGGAACGTAGCCCTCGGCGCCAGAGCCGATGGCAACCGGAATGCCGGCATCGGCCATGACGGAGGCGTTGCCCAGATAGCTGTTAATGGTCTCCATCGACTCCGCGTGCTGCATCGTCGGATGGACGATCAAGGGGATCTTGGCGGCCGCAATCTGATCGGCGATGAGATATGACTCCGCCCCGAGTGCTAGCTTGCCGTCGAGGTGAAACTCGTTGATCAGTCGCAGGGCCGTCATCAGATCGTCGGCCTTCTGGGCGGCAAACAGGGCCGAAACCTTGCGATCCAGGACAGCGCGGAGCGATTCCATTTTGAGGTTCGTGTCGAGCGGCGGTTCCCCTGGCTTGGGCGATTCACGCTTGCGGCGATAGTTGGCCGCATCGGTGAACGCCTTGCGCACGATGGCAGCGGTACCCATCCGCGTGCCAGGCTTTTGTCCCCGATAGGCGCGTTTCGGCGCCTCGCCGAGGTTGAACAACAGCGACTCGGGAAACTTGACGGCCATCGATTCGGCCGTCGTGCCGTGTGTGCGGAACACTCCGGTCGTTCCGGCGATCACATTGTCGCGACCGGGGCAAACGTGAATGACCGTGACCCCCTGCTCCAACAAAAATCGCAACAGGGGCTCGGCCGGATTGAAGGCGTCCAGCACGCGCAGCTCCGCTTGATCGGGATCCGACAGCTCGTCCTGATCCTGATCGGCAGCGATGTTGTACTGGCCCGACAGGGGCACGATGCTGTTGGCATCGACCAGGCCGGGCGTGACCGAGACCGCGGAAATCACGGGAAAGTCGGCCGGAATCTTCACCGACGAGCGCGGACCCACCTCGGCAACCTTCCTGTCCTTGATCACCACGACCGCGTCTTCGATCGGCTGCCTGGCGACCGAAAACAGTCTTCCTGCAAGGATGACCACGTTGTTCCCCGCCGGACCCGGACGCTGAGCTTTTTCCGGCAGGGCCGGCGCTTGCACCTCGGGAAGGGCCGTCACCATCGGCTTGGCGGCCGGGAACTTCCCCCGATCGCCCAGCGCGAACCCGCCGACCTGATAGCGGCGATCTTTCTCGTCCGCCAGCCGAAAGACGGGCTTGCCGTCGATGTACGTTTCGAGCACGCGCGTATAGACGCTGAATGGATCGCCGCTGAGGACGACAAAGTCGGCGTCCTTCCCCTTCTCGAGCGAGCCGATTCGGCTGTCGAGATGCATCGCCTGCGCCCCGTTGATCGTCACCGATTTCAGCGCCAGCTCGGGCGACAGTCCGCCGCGGATGGGGATCGCCGCCGTCCGCAGCAGGAACCGGCTCTCGGTCACGGGATCGTCGGTGTTGACGAGCACCTTGATGCCCGCTTTGGCCAGGTCGGCGCCGCAGCTTTCGGTGAGGTCGACGACCTCCGCCTTGCCGCCGGGGCTATCGGGGATCGTCATCGACACGGGAACGTTGTGTTTGGCGATTTCCTTGACGATCTTGTACGACTCGGTTCCGTGCTGGATCACCAGCTCAAAATTGAATTCGTCCTTGAGTCGCAGCACGGTCAGAATGTCGTCGGCGCGGTGCGTGTGGAAGTGGACCGTCCGCTTGTGCTGCAGCACTTCGACGAGCGGCTCCATCGCCAGGTCGACGTCCGGAGCCACCGCTTTTTCGCCCGAGGCGAGCTTCTTACGGTACGCGTCCCACTTGGCGAGGTAGTTCTTGGCGGCGAGGAACTCGCTCCGCTGTAGTGCTGCGACTTTCATCCGCGTGCCTGGGGCCTTCGCGCGGCCTCCGTAGGCCCGTTTTGGATTTTCGCCGTTGGCCATCTTGAGGCCGCCAAGCACGTCGGGCGACTCGATCCACATCTGCTCGGGGGTGTAGCCGCGGAGCTTGACATAAATTGTCTGGCCGCCGATGACGTTACCGCTGCCGGGCATGATGTTGGCGGCGGTGACTCCGCCGGCGTTGGCCATGCGAATGCCGGGGTCGTACGGGTTCACTGCATCGAGTGCCCGCACGATCCCTTGGACGGGCCCCGTCATTTCGTTGCCGTCGCTGTTGGCTTCGACCGCCGGCCGCGAGTAGACGCCCAGGTGCGAATGCGTATCGACGAGGCCGGGAATAATCACTTTGCCGACGACGTCGACGACGCGCGCTTTTTTCGGCACGTTCGTTTTGTCGGCGGGCCCCACGTCGAGAATTTTTCCGTCGGCGACGACTAGCGCGCCGGGATCGTAGATCGCACCGGCAGCCGTCAGGATGCGTCCCCCCTTCAGAACGAGCACCGGGCCGGTTGGTGCGACGGCGGCGTTGGGTGAACCGGGAGTGGCTGGAGGCGATTTCTTGCTTTTGTCCCCCTTATGCTTGGGGGCCGATTTTTTCGGAGCCGGCTTCTTGCCCGGAGCTTTCGAGTCGCTCGGCGGGGGGTCCTCCGCGCCGAAGGCGAGGGCAACGACCGCAACCGCGGCGAGGAGGGAGGCGAGCAACCGGCGAGACATGGGAGCTCCAAATTGGCGGGGCAAGGAATTTGTGCAATCCCCGAGTATGGGGCAGGAAGCGCAGAGTTTGCAACCCGCTTGCCGCACGAAACCGCCATTTGAACGACCAGGCCCGATCGCGCCCCGGCGCTTGAACTGGGTGTTTGAACCATTAGGATGAAACGCGCTCGTCACGCATCGACCGATCGCGCACCCGAGAGATGCCACCATGCACGCCACCTTCCTCCGCCGAGCGTCGTCCTTCGTCCCGTTCTTGACTGCCGTCGCTGTGTTCGCACTCTGGCCCGTCTCTACCCAAGCCCAGGCGACGCGGAACTTTCCCGTCATTGGGACGATTCACCGACTCGACCCCAAGCTGGACGAACTGATCGCCAAAGACGCCAAGATCGAAGTCTTGAGCAGCCGCTTTCAATGGGCGGAAGGCCCGGTGTGGGACAAGGCTTCCGGCACCCTCTTTTTCTCCGACGTGATTGCCAACCAGACGATGCAGTGGAAAGAAGGAGAAGGAGTTAGCGTCTATCTACGGCCGTCCGGCTACACGGGGCCGCTGCACCCGCGCTACAGCAAAGAGCCGGGCGCAAACGGCCTGATGATCGACCACGAGGGGCGGCTCATTTCGTGCGAGCACGGCGACCGCCGGCTGTCGATCCTCACGAAAGGAGGCGGCAAACGCACGCTGATCGACAACTACGAAGGCAAGCGGCTCAACAGCCCCAACGACGGCTGCATTAAATCCAATGGCGACATCTATTTCACCGATCCGCCCTACGGACTGCCCCAGCAGGAGGGCCCGCCGCGCGAGCTCGATTTTTGCGGCGTCTACCGACTGTCGACCGATGGCAAATTGACGCTGCTTGTCAAAGACATGACCCGTCCCAACGGCATCGCTTTGTCGCCCGACGAAAAAACCCTCTACGTCGCGCAGTCCGATCCCAAAGAGGCGATCTGGAAGGCGTTCCCCGTGCTCGAGGACGGAACGCTCGGCCCCGGCAGGGTGTTTTTCGACTTGACGGGGAGCGCCGGCAAGCTACCCGGCCTGCCTGACGGAATGAAGGTCGACAACAAGGGGAACCTGTTCGCGACTGGGCCAGGTGGCTGTTACGTCTTCACGCCAGACGCCAAACTGCTCGGCCGCATCGAGACGGGCGAAAAAACCGCCAACTGCGCCTGGGGGAACGACGGCAGCGTGCTCTATCTCTGCGCGGATATGTATTTGTGCCGGGTAAAGACGACGACGAAGGGGGCGGGCTGGTGAACTAGATGACGCGTGCGATTCCCGGGGCACCGACGCCGGGCCCCCTCACCCCCAGCCCCTCTCCCGCGAGGGGAGAGGGGAGGAAACTCGCAGACATTGTGGGTGCAAATCGCATCGACGCTCGCCCTCTTCCCCCCTCGCCCCTTGCGGGAGAGGGGCTGGGGGTGAGGGGACTTCAGCCACTGTTCCAAGTCGCCCACAGATCGTTTGAGAATTGGACTTTGGTAAAGATCATGTCCGTTCGCGTCGTCCCCGTCGGTCGTCCTGAAATCGCGCCTTACGAGATGCCGGATCGGTTTCGGCACGATATCACTTATTTTGTGACGTCGCCCGGCGAGAGTGGAGCACCGGCCACGCTGGGCGAGAACGAGTGGTGGGTGCGGCTGGCGGACGCTCGGCAGTTCTACGACGAAGGAATCCTCCGCATCGTCTCGCCGCTCGACAGCCAATCGACCGCCGAGCTGGAAATCACGGAGGAGCAGGAAGCCTGGCTCTCGTGGATGATCGATAACCAGATCGAACATATCAGGCTGACATGATCGACTGGGTCTTTCTCGACGTCGGTAACGTCCTCTTCAACGACGATCCGCAGAATTTCGAGGGGTACCGGCTCCTCTTCGACACGGTGCGGATTCGCCACCCCAGCTATTCGTTCGACGCGATGATGGCCGAGCGCGAGGAGCGGGCTCGGGCCGGCGAGAATTTCATCCTGTCCACGATCGCCAGGCGGATGCTCCCCGAGGAGGATGCGAAGTTCTCGCTGCGCAATATCCGTGAGCTGTTGATCGGGTCCTATGACCGGCACAACTTGTGGAACGAGCGGCACCGGGCCGTCCTCGACCAGCTGCGGCGCCACTGGCGGCTGGGGATCATTGCCAACCAGCCGCCCGAGTGCCGCAACAGCCTCGCCCGGCGCGGGCTGCTCGACTACTTCGACGTGGTGGCGATCAGCGACGAGCGGCATCTTCACAAGCCTGATCTGGGCCTGTTCGAATGGGCGCTCGGCCAGGCTGGCTGCGATCCCGCGCGAACCGTGATGATCGGCGACCGCCGCGACAACGACATCGATCCGGCCAACCGCTCGTCGATGCGCACGATCCTTTACCGCTGGCCCGATTGCCGCAGCAAGGGCTGGAACCCCGACAATCCGCTGGCCCAGGCCTTCCTCGATTCGTGCGACCGGGTCGCCCTGTTTTCGGCCGTTCCCGTGGGAGCCGAGCCCGATTTGACGATCGCCTCACTCGAGGAAGCGCCGGCGGCGGTGGCCGAACTCACCCGCAAATAGAGTCCTTCGACGGACTGATGCAATCCGACTGCCTCTCTGACAGAATGACCCCATTCGGACTTTTGACGCCGCCGGTTTGTGATCGGGATCGAGCGAACGGACCATGTTCCCCTTCTTTGGACTGCACCAATTGATGAACTGGGAGGGCTCGGGGTTTCTCTCGTTGCTCGTGACCGGTCTGACGATTTGGATGCTGATCGAGTGTCTGCGCTCTGACCCGGAGCGGCACATCTGGTGGTGGATCATCCTGTTTGTGCCGGGGATCGGTCCGCTGATCTACTTTTTCGTCCGCTGGCTCCCGACGCACCACGTCCCCATGCCGAAATGGATGGCTGGCCTAAGGCGGGGGGCGGAGATCCGGCGACTGGAATCCTCAGCCCGGCAGATTGGCAACGCCTATCACTATGTGCACCTGGGGGACGCGCTGCGCGAGACGGGACACCTGGACCGGGCCAACGACGCCTACGCCCGCGCTCTGGAAAAAGAGCCAGCCAACCTGGCGGCTCTGTGGGGCGCCGCGTTGATCGACATGCACTTCAGAGATTTCGAGACGGCCCGCGAACGGTTGGACAAGATCCTGCAGGTCGATCCGCAATACAAATTCGGCGACGTCTCGCTGATGTACGCCAAGTCGCTGCTGGAGCTCGACCGAAACGACGAAGCGACGGCCCACCTGCAAAAACACGTCCGCCGCTGGCGACACCCCGAGGGACTGTACCTCCTGGCCTGGCTCGACTCTCAAAACGGCCGCATCCAAGAAGCCCGCGACAGCTTGCAAGCCATGCTGATGGAAATCGAATCGAGCCCGCTACCGATCGCGCGAAAGCAGGGCCCATGGCGCCGCCGCGGCCGACACCTCTTGCGGAAGCTGGGATAGCCGAGGGTTCAGTTACCTTCTGCGATGCTCTGTGCGCTCACGATCTTGAGGAGACCGCAAGGATTGTGCAGCGGGCTCTGCGACCCGAAGTCGTCCTCTGTTTTGGCAACGACCTGAAATCGCGGTCGTCCCTGGTCGTCGGCGAGCAAATGGCCGACTTCGATCGATCGGCCGCCGCCGCAGATGTAGCGAATGATTTCGATGACCGTCTCCGCGCGGTCATCGACGTCGCGCGAACGCAGCAGTAGATTGGGGAACCCCATGACCTGCATCCCCATCGTGTACACCTCGTCTCGTCCGCGGACGATTGAGGCAAATGCGAAGCTGATTGCGTCCGGCCCTCCATCGTCGGTCATTTCGAGCCAATCATTGCCGCCATGGGCCAGCGCGCTGTTGTCGATGAACACGCCTGCTCCCCCGGCGCGCACGATGGCCGCGCCAGCTTGCATCATCGTCAACGCTGACTCCAGGGAACCGCCGGGGCCGGTGAGCCCGACGTTCACCGTGTAGCGGGCTACGATCGCGAGCTCTTCATCTGTCGGGGGACGGCGACATGACGATCGGAAGATCGAGGCAAACTGATCGTCTGGGGCCAGCGGAATGAAATCGATCTTCGCGCCGTTGGGGACAGCCAAAGCCTGAGGAGTCAGGCAAAAGCCGGCCGGCAATCGCTCCACGAGCTCCCGGGGATGTGACCAGTCCCCCGGTATGCGAAGCGTAATTAATGGTGAGTTGGTCGTGCGATTCATTGCCCTTTGACCAAAGTCTGAGGAACCGGGGCCGCCCTCTCGCGCTCAGCTGCCAGGCGTAATTGCCCGCAGGCCGCGTCGATGTCGGCCCCTTTGCGTTTGCGGACCGTCGCGGCGATTCCGGCTGAGGTCAGGGCCTCTACGAAGTCGGCCACTCGGGCGTGGGAGGGGGCGGCGAACTCGAGTTCGTTGACCGCGTTCATTGGGATTAAGTTGACGTGAGCCCCGCGGCCCTCGAGCAGGCGGGCCAAAGCGCGGGCCTGCTCGATGCTGTCGTTGATGCCGCCGAGCAGCACGTACTCGAACGTGACGCGCCGGCCCGTTTCGTGGAAATAATCGTCGGCTGCCTCGAGGATCGCCTGCATGCCGATCTTGGCGTTGATGGGCACGAGCTGGTTGCGCAGTTCGTCGTCGGGGGCGTGCAGCGAAACGGCCAGGTTGAACGGCTTGCCGTAGCGGGCCAGCGCGCGGATTTTGTCGGGCAGACCGACCGTCGAGATCGTGATCCGCCGAGCTCCCAGGCCGAGGCCCCCTTTCTCGTTCAGCATTTCCATCGCCGGCAGAAGCGCCTTGAGGTTTGCCAGCGGTTCGCCGATGCCCATCACGACGACGTTGGTGATCCGTTCGTGGGGCGTGAGCAGGCGGTCGAGTCGCAGCACCTGCTCGACGATCTCGCCCGTCGTGAGATTGCGCTTCACCCCCAAGAGGCCGCTGGCGCAGAAGACGCAGCCCATCGCGCAGCCGACCTGCGTGCTCAGGCACACGGTGACGCGGGCCGGTTCGCGCATCAGCACGGCTTCGATGTGGTTGCCGTCGGCCAGGCGGAGCACCAGCTTCTCAGTGCGGTCGCTAGCGATCTGATGCCTGGCGACTTCCGAGACGAACAGCCGAAACTCCGCGGCCAGGGCGCTTCGCAACGACTTCGGCAGGTCGTGCATGCTTTCGAAGTCGTTCACCCGCTTGCCAAAGATCCACCGCCGAATCTGCTCGGCCCGGAACGGCTGTTCGCCGTGCCGCTGACACCAGGCGGCCAACTCCGCGCGCGACAAGTCCGTGATCAGAGGAAGCTCAGGAGCGGAATCGTTCGACACGAATAAACTCGAACATCAGGCAATCTCGGGCAAGGGCACCGACACCTATTTTAGGTGGCCGGTCTAGCCGTTCACAAATGCGAAGCACCGGCCAGCTTACGCAGGCAGCTTGCCAAGCGGCTTCGACCGGCGAGCGTGGGGTGTAAGCCCCACGGTGCTTCAGCCTGCAAAGTAACGACGCGCTCGGAGACTCACTCGAAGCTCGGGCCGTCGGGCGGCGCGTGCGGATCCGGAATCTCGGGCCCCGGCGTGGCCTTGATCGTTTGCGACGTCGTGAACCGCGGCACGCTCAGCAGCGGGATCGGGGGAAGGACAGGCAGGCGCAGGGACGACTCAGCCCCCGGAGCCGGGACCGGAGTTGTCTTCGTGGGAGCCGCTGCAGGTTGGAGCGCAGGAGACGCCAGCGTCGTGGTGGCTGGCGATGGAGTCGCATCCGGCTGCCCGGCTGACACCGAAGCAGGGGCGGGCGGAGTGGGGGCGGGGGCGTCAGTGACGGAAGCCGATTCCCGACCGGCGATGCGGGCGGCGACCGGGAACTGCTCATCGCCAATTTCGATGGCGGCAAGCTGCAGCGGCGCGTGTCGGCTGCCAAACGAGGTGGGGGTCAGCATCTCGACGACGGACGAAAAGCTCGACGACGCGTTTGCGGGCGCTGTCTCCGGCCGCGAGTCCAGACGCAGGCGCACCAGGGGCGCATCGGGAAACTTCACGAGCAGCGTCGCCGGTGGCGGATTCGACGAACCGTAAAGCGGATGTCCGAAGTCGCCGACCCGTGCGAACCGAACTTCCGACTTGCCGGGCATGAGGGCGATTGTCGACTGGCGGGACGACTCGTTGCCGACCAAGAGCGACATCTCCGATGACTGCAGCTTCCACGCGGGCGTGGTGACGAGCACGAAATCGTCCGGCCCGTAATTGATGTCGTAGTGCGCCTGCAGCGTGGCGGCCCACTGGGCGACGACTGCCTGCGGCAGTCGCCGCGGGCCCAGAACTGCCGCCGCGCGGACCAGCGTGGGCATCGGCAGGCGGCTGACAACCGCGGGGTTCGCCAGCCAGATCTGGAGCTTCTGGATGTTGCGGGTCGCGGCATACAGCGAAACCAGGGCCACCGTGCTGCGGTCGCGCTCCAGCTCGACGTCGAGGTTGCGCAAGATCGCGTCTTCCGCTTCCGCCGCGTGGCCGTTGCGGCCGAGCACTTGGGCGGCCATCAAATTCGCTTCCCAAACGTCGGTCGAATAGCCGAGCGCTTTTGCCGCCGCATCGACCGCTCCCGGTTGATGTTGATAGTCGAGGATCATCGCCCTGTTCGCCAGTCCGGCGGCCAGCATCTCGTCCTTGCGGAAATGCCCCTGGCCGACCTTCACGAGCCGCTCGTATGTTTCCGACGCGGCACAGAGCTGTCCGAGGGCCTGCTGCGTGCGGGCGACGTAGTACCAATAGGGCGGGAAGCACGTCATGAATTCCTGCATCCG
>DASPSM010000534.1:0-8722 GCA_035623955.1 Planctomycetaceae bacterium | reverse complement strand
CGACGACGATGACCGTGTTCCCCTGATCGCGGAGATTCTTCAAGCTGTCCAACAGCAGCGTGTTGTCCCGAGGATGCAGGCCGATCGAGGGCTCGTCGAGAATGTAGTCGACGCCCACCAGACCGCAGCCAATCTGGGCGGCCAGGCGAATGCGCTGCGTTTCGCCGCCGGAAAGCGTTGGAGCACTTCGCTCGAGAGTCAGATAGTCGAGGCCGCAGCGCAGTAGAAACCCAAGCCGGCCGCGGATTTCCTTGAGCGCTTCGGCCGCGATTTGTTGCCGCGTGTCGTCCAGGTCGAGCGACTCGAAGAACGCGAACGCATCGCGAATGCTGAGATTGCAGACGTCCGGCAGGCTGAGCTGGGTCGGCCGCTTCGCCGTCCGAAACGATTCGCTGGTGGATGCGATCCGCACGCTGCGGGCCTGAGGGTTGAGCCGCGTCGCCTGGCAGTCGGCGCAAGGAACGATCTCCATGTACTTTTCGAGCTGCCGGCGCCGCATGATGTTCTTGGCCTTGCGGTAGCTCTCCAGCAGTTCCGCGATCAGACCGCCGTATGTGCCGCCGTGCTTCCAAACTCCGCCGGAGTAACGCCACGAATAAGTGATGTGCCGGTCGCCCGTTCCCTGCAAGAACTGCTGCTTCGCTTCGGCGGACAGGTCGCGCCAAGGAGTCTTCAGCAAAGAGTCCTCGGGCAGCCCAAGGTCCTTCTCGATCGAATTGGCGACTCCCTTATAGATGTGTTTTCGCCAGCGACCGATTTTTCCGATCGGCCCCACGACTTCGACGGCCCCTTGCCAAAGCGACTTGGAATCGTCCGGAATCAGCCGATCGAGCAGAAAATCGTGCCGCATGCCCAGGCCGTTACACTTGGGGCACATCCCCAACGGGCTGTTGAAGCTGAAGAGCTGAGGCGTCGGCGGCTCATAGCTGATGCCGCAATGCGTGCACGCGTATTGCGAGCTGTAACGATGTTCGACGGTGGCTGGTTCTTCGGCTTCGCTCGGGCGGGGCGCTCGTTGCCCGCCGTCGCGACCAACGGAGGCTTCCTGCGTGACGACCAGCGTTCCGTTCGAGAGTTTGAGGGCCGTTTCGACCGAGTCGGTGAGCCGGGTTCGCGAGACTTCGCCTGCCACCAGGCGATCGACCACCACTTCGATCGTGTGCCGCATCTGGCGGTCGAGTTTCAGATTGTCCGTTAGCTGCACGGTGCGACCGTCGACGCGCGCTCTGAGAAAACCCTGCTTCCGCAGATCCTCGAAGAGGTCCTGATATTCCCCCTTCTGCTGTTGGATGACCGGAGCCAGGAGTTGGATCCGCGTCCCCTTTGGAATGCGGGAGACGTGCTCGATGATTTGTTCGACCGTCTGAGCGGTAATCTGTCGGCCGCAATTGGCGCAGAATCCCATTCCCACGCGGGCGAACAGCACGCGCAAATAATCGTAGATCTCCGTGATCGTGCCGACTGTACTGCGCGGGTTGCGGCCGCTGGCCTTTTGCTGGATGGAGATCGACGGTGCCAGCCCGCTGACCGAATCGACCTCCGGCTTGGGCATCTGCCCTAAGAACTGGCGGGCGTAGCTCGAAAGCGATTCGACGTACCGCCGCTGCCCTTCTGCGTAGAGCGTGTCGAAGGCGAGTGAGCTCTTCCCCGACCCGCTCACGCCCGTCATGCAGATCAGCCGGTTGCGCGGGAGCCGGAGATTGATGTTTCGCAGGTTATGCTCGCGGGCTCCGCGGATGATGATGTCCGAAGCAGGCATAAGTGCGAAACCGAACTCCAATCACAATGTCAGTCGTCGATTAAATCGTCACGGCCGGAACGCGGCACGCAGCGAACGGCCAAGTCAAAAGAGACGCCACCGGCAGGCCATCGCAGCAAAATCCGGGAAGCATTTCCAGCGTCAGTCTGTCGACTCCGCCGGTGGCCCCTCGGCCTGAGCCTGATCCCGATTCCAACTAACACTCGGAAAATCCGGATCTTCGGAAGCGGTCGGCGGAGGGCGTTTCACCGGCGGATTGATCGGGATGTCGGTCGGGAAATCCGCCAATTGCGGTTCTTCGCCTTCGGGGCTGGGCTGTTCCGGCACGCGGACAGTTGGTTTCGGACGAGGAAGCTCGACGAGCCGCATCTGCACGCCCTCGCGGGTGCAGCTACAAACCTTCGACGTCGCGTGTCCTTCCGACCGCATCTGTCGATGGCACGCGGGACATTCCCAGACCCGACGAACGTCCAGGTCCAACCGCATTCCCGGACCCTTCATGGTTCCCCCTTTTGTCACCGCTCATTGTTGGCAACCCACAAACCGGTTCTGCAATTTTAGGCCGTGCGGCTGCGACGGCCAAATGAACGCCGTTGTCTGCGTCCGATATCGCATGCGACTCTTGGAGCCGCTCGTGTCGGCAAGCAGGCTGTGGGGTCACGACCTGCGACCGCCCCCTTGACGGTGGCCACTCGACTATCATTCTTGGGGACACTTCACCTTTTCGAGTAGCCCCAACCTCGGGATCGAATTGCATGCCGTCGGAAAAAACCGAGGCTCTCGTCATTCGTCTGGCCGACTTCAGCGAGACCAGTCGCGTCGTCACGTTCTTTACGGAGGATTTCGGTCGAATATCGGCTCTGGCGAAGGGGGGCAAACGGCTGAAAGGACCCTTCGATGCTGCTCTTGACCTGCTTTCCGTGTGTGAGATAGTGTTCCTCCGCAAATCGTCCGGCGGTCTGGACATATTGACGGAAGCCCGGCTCATTTCGCGGTTCAGGCCGCAAGGCCGGGAGCTGGCCCGCTTCTACGGAGGCTATTACGTCGCCGAGCTTCTGTCGGGACTGACGGCCGAGGTTGACCCACACCCGCGACTGTATCGCGAATCCATCCAAACCCTGCAACGGCTTCAGGAGGCGGATCCGAAAATCACAATCCTGCGTTTCGAGCTCGCGACTCTTCGCGAAATTGGCCAGCTTCCCTCGTTCGACGTCTGCGTCGGATGCGGGAAAGCGGGGGAAAGCGGAGGGACGTGGCTGTTTTCGGTTGCGCAGGGCGGTCTGGTGTGTCCAAATTGTGGAAAGGAGTCCACAGCTCGAATTCGCATTTCGGCGGGAACGGCGGCGGTGCTGCGCCGGCTGGCCGAAGATTCAGAGGCGGTCACAGACCGCCTGGCCCTTTCACCCCGACAGTTCCAGGAAGCGCGGGAAGTGGTGACGGCCGCCGTCTCCCACGCGCTGGGACATCCCGCCAAAATGCTCCGCTACATTTCTGTTTGAGGCCGCTGGAAATCGGCCTTGTTGATTTCCAATTGAAGAAAGCGAACGCGGAATCTCATCTCCCTTCCCCGAGTTCATCGCTTCCTTTCCTCAAAAAGCAGTCACGGATGACGATCTGCACCTTTGTTTGCCGGCCGCACGAATGCTGGGCCGCGACGCGAGGCCGCGCGCGGGCCGCGATTGGCCTTTGCGTGCTTTTGGCCGGCTGCCAGATTCCCGGGATCGACGCTTCGGCCCTCACGAAAAAGGATGACGAGCAGATCAACCAGATGACGAGCACCGACGATATCCACGGGCCGCTCGAGCGCTTCGCCATCGCCGCAGGCTTCAAGGACGGGGAAAAGAACAAGAAGCGGCAGCTCGTCAATCCACCGGAGGCCGTCGCTGCCTACAAGAAAGGGGAAGAGCTCTTCAAGGAGAAGAGATTTGTCGAGGCCGAACAGGTCTTCTGGAAAGACACCGCCGAAAAATTCGCCGTTTACCCGATTCGCGAAGACGCGATCTTCATGACCGCCGAATGCCTATATTTCCAGAAAAACTATGCAAAAGCCCAGGACAAATACGACCTCTGCATCAAGGAGTTCTCGGCGACCCGGCACCTCGACGAGATGAGCCGCCGCAAATTTGAGATCGCGCGCATCTGGCTGAAGTATCCCGACAACATTACCCCCTCGGACGTGAAACCGGTGAATTTCGACGATCCGGGCAGGAACCCGCCGCCGCAGACGGCCTGGCAAGAGCCGACCGATTGGACATATCGGATTCCGATACTCCCGAATCTCAGCGATAGCACTCGGCCCGTGTTCGACACCGAGGGGCGCGCGCTGGAGGCCCTCAAATCGATCTGGCTCAACGATCCGACCGGTCCCCTGGCAGACGACGCCATCATGCTGTCGGCAAGCTACTACCTGCGCAAAGGGGACTACACCGAAGCCGATCACTTGTACGAGCTGATCCGCAAGGAATTCCCCAAGAGCCCGCACGTCGAAAACGCCTATGTGCTGGGAGCGTACGTGAAGTTGATGGAGTATCAGGGTCCGGAGTATGACCCGACGCCGCTCCGCGAGGCAAAGAAACTCAAGGAAGCCACTCTCCGGTTGTATCCCAAGCGGCCCGATCACGAGCGGATGCTCGAGGAACTCAAAAAGATCGAATTGGCGGAAGCCGCTCAGCTGTGGGCTGAGGTCAAGTACCGTATGGCCAAGGGCCAGCCCAAGGGCGTGGCGATATGGTGCAAAGAAGTCATCAAAAAATATCCAAATACCGAGTTCGCGGTGAAAGCACGCGAGGAGCTCGCGAAGATCAAACCCGAAGACAGGATGGACCTCCCGATGCCGGACAAATACGAGGAAACGCCCAAGTCCGGCAAAGCCGCGGTCGGCGATTCGCCGGGCGTGTTTGAAGACCCACTCGCGCCGCCCAAGAAGGCGCCCCCAGTGACCCAGGACTTTGGCCAGAACCCGATCTAGACCCGTATGAGGCTTCGATCCCGCTCGATGCCGCTTTTTGTCACGCGCCGACAAGTCGGTTTGCGGGCACTCGCGCTTTCGACGCTGCTCGGGCTTAACGCTCTATTGACCAGCGGTTGCGGCTACACGATCGGCAATGCTTTTCAGGGTAACGTTCGATCGGTCTATGTTCCGATCGCCACCTCCGACGATTTCCGCCGCGGCTACGAATTCCAGCTGACCGAGGCCGTGCTCAACCAGATCAAAGAGCGGACCCCCTTCAAAATTGCCAAGAACGATGCCGCCGACACCAAGCTCACGATGAAGATCAAGAGCATTCGCAAAACGGTGTTGGGCACGACGGCGGACAACGACCCGCGCTCGCTGCAGGTTCAATTCGCCGTCGACGTGATCTGGGAGGATCTCCGCACTGGGCGGATCTTGGCCCAGCGACAAGTGTCGTTGGAACCGGAGATCTCGCACCTGTTCTCGACCGGCACGATGGCGCCCGAAGTGGGACAATCCTTGACGACGGCCACCCAACAGGCGATGGACAGCATGGCCCGCCAGATCGTCGACCTGATGGAAGCGCCCTGGTAAAGCCCGTGATTTGGCTTGGTTTTGCTGCCCTGCTGGTGTAGCCTCGACCTTGACGCCGATTTCAAGCGCGTGTCACACGCGTCTGCTCGGGGCGAAGGTGAAGCAATGACCCAGCGGATTCAGACATTTAACGAGTTCTGGCTCTACTACCTCCGGGAGCACAGCCGACCCGCCTGCCGCGCGATGCACTACCTGGGCACAGTTTGCGCGATGGGGGCGATTGCCGCGGGTATTTTGCTTTCGCCGTGGTGGTTGTTGGCCGCGCTGGTTGTTGGCTACGGCCCCGCGTGGATCGGGCATTTCGTCATCGAAAAGAACAAGCCGGCCACGTTCGGTTATCCGCTTTGGTCGCTGATTTCCGACTACAAGATGTTCGGGCTGGCGCTCGCGGGCCGGCTCGGCCCCGAGCTTGAACGGGCCAACCACTCGGCTGCGGCTCCGGCCGCCCAGCTCCCCCAGGCGACCTGAGCGGCCGAGTCATCCTCCCAGCGACCAGCGCCGCCTGTCTACAACCACGGCCGTCCCAATCTTGGCGTCGGCCCCATGATCCGCGCGCGAACGCAACCGGGCTTCGCGAAGACAACTTGACCGGTTTTTGCACCTGTCTTATAGTCCCGCCCCCTCGCAAGCCAATTCGCAATCGTCGGTTGCATGGAGGCTGCGGACCGAACCCTGCATTCCGGAGTACAGGTGCGATGAGCGATTCGACCCCAACCAATGTCTCTAACAATTCGCGCCCTAATCGCGCGAAAGCGGCCTGGATCGCGGCGGGAACGGCCTTGGTCGTGATCGTGGCCGCGGTGGCGTTCCAATTCCTGCGGCCCCGTGAAGGCGCTGCCGGCGAAAACACCCCCGATCAGCCTGGTCGCGCCTCGATGAGCAGCGCCAACCGGCAGCCGCTGGCGCGCGTCAACGGCGAGCTCATCTCCTACGACACCGTCGCGGCCGAGTGCATGCAACGCTACGGCGCGGAGGTCCTCGAGAGCTTCATCAATCGCACGATCATCCATCAGGCCTGTGCCCAGCAGGGAATCGAAATTCGCGAGGACGAGGTCCGGGCCGAAATCGTCCGCATCGCCAAGAAATTCGACATCGATCCGCAGAACTGGCTCCGCGTGATCCAGACCGAGCGGCATCTCAGCCCGCTGCAATACGAGCAAGACGTGATCTGGCCCATGCTCGCTCTGAAGCGACTGGCCGGCAAGGACGTCAGCGTGACCGAGGAAGAGATGCAGCGGATCTTCGTCCGCGACTACGGCGAGCGGGTCAAGGCGCGGATGATCCTGTGCGACAAGCTACACCGGGCGCAGGAAATCTGGAAGCAGGTGAAGGACACTCCGCAGGACTTCGGCAAGATCGCCCGCGAGAAATCGATCGACCCCACCAGCAAATCGCTCGACGGCCAGATCCAGCCGATTCGGCGCTACGCCGGCAACGAGAACTTCGAGCAAGAGGCGTTCAAGCTCAAGGACGGCGAGATCTCGGGAATCATCGATGTCAGCAGTCCTGAAGCCCCGCGCTACGCGATCCTGTTGTGCGAAGGGCGCACCGTCCCGATCGTCAAGAGCATCAACGATCCTGGAATTCGCGAGGAAGTCCTCAAGCAGCTCGAGGAAGAGAAGACGCAGACCGCCGTCGCCAAGATCTTCGAGAAGCTCAAGAAGGACGCGGTGGTCGACAACTTCCTGACCAACACTTCCACGCGCGGCGTGCAGCAGGCGAGCGGTGCTCCCGAAGGACGCGAGCGCGTGAATCAGGCCGGCGGCTATCGCCAGCGGATCGGCACTGTCAACCGCACCGCGGACCAGGCCGAAGGTCAGTAGCACCGAGCGACCCGGTTTGGTCATGAACGATTGGCGCGGTCCCGGCGCCCAAGGTTGGCAAGTGGGTTCAAGGCGGCGTGCTCTCCACAAGGACGGCACGCCGCCGGCTTTTGGTGGCTTTTGCTTTTTCCGAGAGCGATTTTTCCCGCATCGGCGAACCCTGCTAGAATCCAGCGTGTCGGGGCCCAAAGTTACTGTCCAGCAAAGCGGCCCGCCACGCCGAGTCTTAACCCTCAGAAATCCCGCATGCGCAGCGAAAACGAAGTCCCGTTTGAGGACAAGCCGTTTCGAATCAAGGTGGCCGACCGCGTCAACCGGCTGCCGCCTTACATGTTCGGCAAGATCAACAAGCTGAAATATCAGAAGCGCGTCGCGGGGGTCGACGTGATCGACCTGGGAATGGGCAATCCCACCGACGCGCCCGATCCGCTGATTGTCGAAAAGCTCTCCGAAGCACTCGGCGATTCGCGCAATCACCGCTACTCGGTGTCCAACGGGATCGAGAATCTTCGCAAAGAAGTCTCGGCCCGTTACTGGAAGAAATACGGCGTAAGACTCGCTCCGGACACCGAGGTCATCGCCTGCATCGGCTCGAAGGAAGGATTCAGCCACATGTGCCTGGCCCTGCTTGGGCCGGGCGACACGGCCATCGTGCCCGCCCCGTCGTTCCCGATCCACGTCTACGCGGTGATGCTCGCCTCCGGCAACGTGATCGCGCTCGACGTCCGCAAGCCCGACCGGTTTTTGCACAACGTCGCCTACACCTGCGAGCACCTTTATCCCAAGCCCAAAGTGGTGATCGTCAATTTCCCGCACAATCCGAGCACGACGGTCGTCGAGCCGGACTTCTACGTCGATCTTGTCGCGCTCGCCAAAAAGTACGGGTTCTTGGTGATCAGCGACTTCGCTTACGCCGACATTTGCTTCGAGGGTTATCAGGCGCCGAGCTTTCTCGCGACGCCGGGAGCCATCGACGTCGGCGTCGAATTTACGACGATGAGTAAAGGCTACAGCATGGCCGGCTGGCGGATCGGATTCTGCAGCGGCAATGCGGAAATGGTCCGGGCGCTGGCCACCATCAAGGGCTACTACGATTACGGCATCTTCCAGCCGATTCAGATCGCGGCCATCGTCGCCATGCGGCATTGCGATGCGGCCGTTGAAAGCGTCGCCGCCGAGTATCAGCAGCGGCGCGACGTTCTCTGCGAAGGCCTGCAGCGCGGCGGTTGGGAATTGGAGGTGCCGAAAGCGGGGATGTTCGTCTGGGCCAAAATCCCCGAGCCCTGGGCGCGGATGGGCTCGATCGATTTCTCGCTGATGCTCTTGGATAAAGGGGGGGTCGCCGTCAGCCCCGGCCGCGGCTTCGGCGAAACCGGCGAGGGCTTCGTTCGCCTGGCGCTGGTCGAGAACGCGCAGCGGCTCAGACAGGCCGTGCGCCAGGTCGCGCGCTGTCTGCGCAAAGAAGACGCTGTGTTGCCCTGAAAAAGGGGTCAGGACCCTTTTCACCGGCCCTGAAAAAGGGGTCAGGACCCTTTTCACCGAAAAGGGTCCTGACCCCTTTTTGCGCGGCCGTCTGGCTTGTCACGAGTGATG
>DASPSM010000532.1:0-5512 GCA_035623955.1 Planctomycetaceae bacterium | reverse complement strand
CGTGGCCCTCTTCCGCGAGGTCGGCGGCATTCCGGACGATTACGAGGTCCTGTTTCTGCAAGGCGGCGCATCGACCCAGTTCTTCATGGTGCCGATGAACTTTTTGTCGCGCGATCAAACGGCCGACTATCTGGTGACCGGTTCGTGGTCCGAAAAAGCAGTGGCAGAAGCGGCCCGGTTCGGAAAAACGCACGTTGCCTGCTCCAGCAAGGATCGCAACTACTGTTACATCCCCAAGACGTGCAATTACTCTTCGCAGCCGGCCTACGTCCACTTCACGTCAAACAACACGATCTTCGGCACAGAATTCGCGCGCGAACCGGCGATCCCCGCCGGCACCCTGCTCTTCTGTGACGCCAGCAGCGACGTCTTCTCCCGCCCGATCGACGTAAAACGCTACGCGCTGATCTACGCCGGCGCGCAGAAAAATCTCGGCCCGTCGGGGGTGACGCTCGTCATCCTGCGCAAAGACCTGATCGAGCGGGCGCCCAAAGATCTGCCGACGATGCTGCAGTACCGCACGCATGCCGACAACGAATCGATGTACAATACGTGTCCGACGTTCGGCATCTACGTGATGGGCCTCGTGCTCAAGTGGATCAAGGCACAAGGCGGCCTGGCGGCGCTCGGCGAGCGGAACCGCGCGAAGGGTGAAAAGCTCTACGCGGCTCTCGACGCCAGCCGCATCTTCAAAGCCACGGCCGACCGCGACAGCCGCTCGATGATGAACGTGACGTTCGTCGCATCGGGCGAAGAGCTCAACAACAAGTTCATCAAGTTCGCCGAGTCGCAGGGGCTCGACGGTTTGAAGGGGCACCGCAGCGTGGGGGGCATGCGAGCCAGTCTGTACAACGCCTTCCCGCCGGAAGGGGTGGATGCCCTGGTCGACGCGCTCGGGCGATTCGAGAGCCAACACGCATGACCGGCGGTCGCGGGGCCGCCGACCGCGGCGCCGCGCCCGGCGGCGCGGGGAGCGCGGCCGATCCGTCGCACGCCGACATCGGCATCGTCTGCGCGCTGCCAATCGAAATGTCGACCTTCCTGGCCCGGTGTGAGCGCGTCCGGAAATATCGCGGGTCGAACTTCACCTTCCGCGGCGGGAAGTATGACGGCATTCGCATCGTCGTCGTCGAAAGCGGCACCGGACAGGCACGGGCCCGGCGCGCGACCCACGCGCTCTTGGATGCCCACTCGCCCAAGTGGATCCTCTCGTGCGGATTCGCCGGAGGGCTGGTTCCCGATGTGCGCGTGGGCGACGTCGTGATCGCCGACTCGATCACCGATGGGCACGGTCAGACCCTGACGATCGACGTTGGATTCCCGGCCGACGCGAAGCAGGGCATCCACATCGGCCGATTGCTCACTCACGACACGATCGTGCGGCTCGTCACCGAAAAACAGCAGTTGGCCGCGCAGCACTCGGCGATCGCCGTCGACATGGAGAGCCTGGCGGTCGCCCAGGTGTGTCGCGAGCGCGGCATCCGCTTTCTGGGAATCCGCGTGATCTCTGACGATCTGACGAGCGATTTGCCTGTCGAGGTCCTTTCGCTCTTGGGGCCGACCGGCACGACGCGGCTCGGAGCGGCGATGGCCGCCGTCTTTTCCCGGCCGTCAAGCGTCAGCGACATGTGGAAACTGCGAAACGCCGCCAAGACCGCCGCCAAGCGGCTGGCGACGTTTCTCGACGGTGTCGTCGTGCAGCTTTACAATGCGTGGCACTGACTGAGTGCGCTCACGAGCGCGCGGTTTTCCTGACCCTCTCCCATTCCGATGGGAGAGGGTAGGGTGAGGGCGATTTGTTCCACTGCCGCCAAGCAGAGGCGCCCTCACCCCGGCCCTCTCCCATCGGAATGGGAGAGGGAGAAAGAAGGCTTGGCCCTCGTGTCGAGATTTGAGGTCAGCGTGCGTCCCTGGGTGCTCGCGGAGTTGAATTACGGCTACCTTCGCGAGCATCCGTGTCAGGTCGCCGTTTTGCCCTTCGGGGCCACCGAGCCGCACAACCTGCATCTCCCCTACGGGACCGATACGCTCGAGGCCGAGGTAATTGGGAGCCGAGTCTGCGAAGCCGCCTTCAATCGCGGGGCGGCGGTCGTCATGCTGCCGGCAATTCCCTACGGCACCGATACCAATCAGCTTGGCTTTCCGCTGGCGATCAATCTCAATCCGTCGACGTTGCTCACGGTGATTCGCGATATCGTCGATTCGCTCGCTGCCCATGGCATCCACAAGCTCATGCTCTTAAACAGCCACGGCGGCAACGACTTCAAGCCTGTGCTGCGCGAGCTGTACGGCAAGACGCCCGTGCGGCTGTTTTTGTGCGAGTGGTACCGGATGGCAGCCGACGCCCAAAAGCGAATCTTCAGCACGAGCGACGATCACGCGGGAGAAGTCGAAACGTCGCTGGCGCTGGCCTACTTTCCCGAGCTGGTCGCCCATGATCCGCAAACGGGCCGACTGGCGGCCGACGACGGCAACGTTCGCCCCACGCGCTTCGAGGCCGTCAATCGCGGTTGGGTGTCGATCACGCGGCCGTGGCACTTGCTCACGACCAACTCCGGCGCCGGCAACCCGCACGCCGCCACGGCGGAAAAGGGACGCGCCCTGATGGAGGTGCTCGTCGAGCGAATCTCCGGATTCCTCGTCGAGCTGTCGGCCGCTCCGATCGACGAAAAGTTTCCGTTTTAGGATTGCCACGAAATGACATTGCCGCTGCGAGGCCCCCTCACCCCCAGCCCCTCTCCCGCGAGGAGCTTTGCCCAAAAACGGGGACTGACCCCCTACCGGAAGGGCAAACCAGCGCTCCAGGCGCAACGGGTCAGGGGTCTGTCCCCGTTTTTGGGCAAAGCCCCCGCGAGGGGAGAGGGGGGAAGAGTAAGAGTGCTGGGGCCCCATGCAACAAGAACGACCCGTGCCTCCAAATCCTCTCCCCTCTCCCCTTGCGGGAGAGGGGCTGGGGGTGAGGGGTGCGCCGTCCAACAATCGCCCACCGTCATTTAAATCCCCTGACCGAAAACCCCACGGCGTGATCGAATTGGTGAGACAACCATGAAGCTCTCAAATAAGACAGCGTTGATTACCGGCGGTGGAACGGGAATCGGAGCCGGCTGCGCGCTGGGGCTGGCTCGCGAAGGCTGTGCGGTGGCGATTGCCGGACGCCGGCCGGAGAAACTCGCCGACGTCGCGCGGCAGTTCGACGGCACGCCCGCGATCAAGACCCACGAGGTCGACGTCGCCGATCGCCAGAGCGTGGCCGCCCTCTTCGAATGGGCCAATCGCGAGTTGGGCCGGATCGACATCCTCGTCAACTGCGCCGGGATCAACGTGCAGAAACGATCCATCCACGATCTGGACCCCGAAGACTGGGACCGGTTGATGTCGATCAACGCCACCGGGGCCTACAACTGCATCCGCGAAGTGTTGCCGCAGATGAAACAGCGCCGCGACGGGCTGATCGTGAACATCAATTCGACCGCCGGCGTTCGGGCCGGATTGATCGGCGGCGTGGCCTACAACGCCTCGAAGTTCGCGATGAAGGCCCTGGGGATCACCGTCGCCCAGGAAGTGCGCGAGCTCGGTATCCGGATCACCAATATTTACCCCGGCGAAGTCGACACGCCGATCCTCGAAAATCGGCCGGTCCCTGTCACCCCCGAGCACCGGGCCCGCATCCTCAAGCCCGAGGATGTGGCCGCGGTGCTAGTTACGATCGCAGCCCTCCCCCCACGGGCGAACGTCTCCGAAGTCGTGATCAAGCCGACAATTCAGCAGTTTGCGTGAGCCGGCCCGGGCCGGTTTTTGGGACCGAAGAGTCACTGGAAGGACGCGGGAAACGGCCCAAAACCCGCCCGGCCCCAGCTCGTCTCCCCAAGAATCGGGTTTCCAGATACCCTTCCCGCCACGATGCGCTCCGATCACAGGTACATCGTTCGCGAGGCGATTCGGCGCGAGCAGGGGGAACCCGTGCCGCGCGACGGGCGCGAGTACGAGCAGTACGACGAGGAAGAACCGCCCCGTCGTGAGGCACGCGAGTACGAGCGACGCGAGTATCGCGAGCCCCAACCCCCCTACCGCGAGCCGGGCCCCGTTTATTCCGCGCGCGAGCCTCGTCCCGCTTACTCCGATCGCGAGCCGGAACCGTACTACACAGTTCGCCGAGAGCGTCCCGCGTACTCAGTTCGCGAGCCGGAACCCTACGTCCGTCGCGAAACACGTTCGCCTTACTCGTCCCAGGGGGGCGGCGCTGCGTATGCCCAGCGCGAGTCAACGGCGCGCCGGGCCATGCGCGAGCGTCCGCCGCGCCGTGATGAGTGGCGCGCCGACGATCAGGACGACGACGATTCCGACGAGCCGGCCGCGCCGGCCTGGTTTGCGGTCACGCGAGCGACTGCTTTCTTCGTGGGATGCGTGACGCTGATCAACCTGCTGGGCGAAATGCGATTCCCGCATTTCTCCGCGGCCTCGTGGTGGATCGATCTGCACTTCCTGCCCAAGCCGGCGTCGCGAGGCGTGCTGGGGCTGTCGGCCGTGCTGCTGATCGCCTTCGCCTTTTTCCCGCGGGCCAACGGCTTCATGCGGCGGTTGGGCGCGCTGTGCACGTTGGGCCTCTTGGGCGCGGCGGGCTGGACCGTCTACCGCTATTACCATGCTCAGGCCGGGCAGAATCTGCGCGATCTGCCCGTCCCCTTGGCGTTGCACGTCGCCGCTTTGCTGATCGTCGTTTTCCCGGGACAGTTGACCGGCTGGTGGGAGCGGACGAATTTCTTCAAGGATTTCTTGATCGGGATGGTCACGCTGGCGACTTGTGCGGCGACGTTTCCGCTCGCGCATTTCGTGTGCCTGGGCCAGCTCGACGACCACGCTGGCGCCGACACGGCCGCCGTTTTCGCCGCGCGCAGCGACGCGGAAAAAGCAGCAGACGACAAGCCGCGTCCCAATCCGCTGCAGACCGCTTGCCAGCTCTACCGCGAAGGAAAGATCAAAAAGATCTTGCTTGTCGGCGGTTCGAACGAGCCAGGGTCAGCCGACGAAACCGCGCAGGCTCTCCGGCGTGCGGCCCTGGCGGACGGAGTTGCCGAGGCCGACCTGCTGACGCCTCCAGCCGCGGCCGCTTCGAGCAATTCGCGAACGGCGCTGACCGAAGTGGCGAAGTTCCTCGACGAGCAAAAGCTCTCGCACGTGCTGATCGTGGCCCGGTCGATCGAGGTGCCGCGGATCATGCTCTGTTTTGAAAGAGCGGGCCTCGACGCCCACTCGTCGCCGGTTCAAGAGGACGTCCGCAACCCGCGAATGCGTCCCCTCCTGGTCCGCGAGTCGGCCGCACTGTGGCTCTGCTATGTGCAGCCGTTGATGTAACACGAGCACCGTCGCAAGGCTCTGCCCCCGCGCCGGGTGCCACTGGCGGGAGCTTTTGGCCCGCCAGTGTCTTGCTGAATGATGTCGAGGAGCACTGGCGGCTCAAAGCCGCCGCCAGTGGCACGCTTGCCCCCCGCGCGGCCAGCCAGCGCGCGACGCT